>NZ_JBEXZD010000026.1:0-78021 GCF_040628575.1 Streptomyces sp. NPDC006393 | reverse complement strand
CGCCTCGTCGGCGCGGCGTTCGCGCTCGGCGCGGGGCACGCCCTGCACTTCCAGGCCGTAGGCGGCGTTGTCCCGGACGCTGCGGTGCGGGAAGAGCGCGAAGTGCTGGAAGACCATGCTGATCTTCTTGGAGCGGACCTCGCGCAGCTCCCGGGCGCTGAGCGCGGTGAGGTCCTGGCCGTCGAAACGGACCTGTCCGGCGGTGGGCTCGAGCAGCCCGTTCAGCATCCGCAGCAGGGTGGACTTGCCGGAGCCGGACAGCCCCATCACGACGAAGATCTGTCCGGGTTCCACCTCGAAGGAGGCGTCGATGACGGCGGCTGTGGTGCCGTCGGCGCGCAGTTCCTCGCGGCCGGCTCCTTGACGGAGCTTCTCCACTGCGTCGTCCGGTCGTCTGCCGAACACCTTGTACAGGTGTTCTGCTTGAAGCCTGGCTGACACGCGCACCTCTCACCTCGGGGCCAGGGACAGGAGACGAAGGACGAATAACAGTTGAATAACGCAACCACCTTCGCTCCGGCCCGCGCCTGCCCCCGCACCCCCGAGACAAACCCGAAAGTGGCCTGCTTCACACTCCGTCACCTTCACCCGTCATGAACCCCGCTTTCCCGCACAGGCCGGTGACTGCCGGTGACTGTCAGTGCCGTACGGCATGATGCGAGACGTGACCGGACGACTGATGCTCCTCGACACCGCCTCGCTGTACTTCCGCGCCTATTTCGGCGTCCCGGAGTCGATCAAGGCCCCGGACGGGACGCCGGTGAACGCCGTGCGCGGACTGCTCGACTTCATCGACCGCCTCGTCAAGGACCACCACCCCGACCACCTGGTGGCCTGCATGGACGCGGACTGGCGGCCCCAGTGGCGGGTGGAGCTGATCCCCTCCTACAAGGCGCACCGCGTCGCCGAGGAGCATGCCGGCGGCCCGGACGAGGAGGAGGTGCCGGACACCCTCTCCCCGCAGGTCCCGGTCATCGAGGCGGTCCTGGACGCCATCGGCATCGCGCGCGTCGGCGTCGAGGGGTACGAGGCGGACGACGTGATCGGCAGCTACACCGCCCGGGCGAGCGGCCCCGTCGACATCGTCACCGGCGACCGCGACCTGTACCAGCTGGTGGACGACGCGCGCGGGGTGCGCGTGCTGTACCCGGTCAAGGGCGTGGGCACGCTGCAGACCACCGACGAGGCGGTGCTGCGGGAGAAGTATGGGGTCGACGGCAGCGGGTACGCGGACCTGGCGCTGCTGCGCGGCGACCCGAGCGACGGACTGCCGGGCGTGCCCGGCATCGGGGAGAAGACGGCGGCCCGGCTGCTCGCCGAGTTCGGCGACCTGGCCGGGATCCTGGCGGCCGTCGACGACCCGAAGGCCCGGCTCACACCGTCCCAGCGCAAGCGGCTCGACGAGGCGCGGCCGTATCTCGCGGTGGCGCCGACGGTCGTGCGCGTCGCCGCCGACGTCCCGCTGCCGGACGCCGGCACGGCGCTGCCGCGCACCCCGCGCGACCCGGCGGCGCTGGAGGAGCTGGCCGGCCGCTGGGGCCTGGGAGGCTCCCTTCAGCGGCTGCTCACCACGCTGGCGGCGTGACGAACCGCCGACGCACGCTCATGAAGCCGGGAAAGAGAGGGTGTTCGCCGACGGAAGGTGCTAACTTAGGTAAGCCTAAGCATAGGGGAACAGGGAGGCCGTCATGGCAGATCGTCCGGCGCGCAAGCCGCGCAGGGCCCACACCGCGCAGGTCGTCCGCACCGAGCGGCTGACTCCGCACATGCAGCGCGTGGTGCTCGGCGGCGAGGGTCTGGCCGGCTTCTCGGCCGACACCTGCACGGACCACTACGTGAAGCTGCTGTTCCCCGCCGACGGCGTCACCTATCCCGAGCCGTTCGACATGGAGCGGATCCGAGCGGAGTTCCCGCGCGAGCAGTGGCCGGTGACCCGGACCTACACCGTGCGCGCCTGGGATGCCGCGCACCGCGAGCTGACCCTGGACTTCGTGATCCACGGCGACGAGGGCCTGGCCGGCCCCTGGTCGCTGCTGGTCCGGCCGGGTGCGACCGTGCGTTTCATGGGCCCCGGCGGCGCCTACGCCCCGGACCCGAGCGCCGACTGGCATCTGCTCGCCGGTGACGAGAGCGCCCTTCCGGCGATCGCCCGCTCCCTGGAGGCGCTGCCCGCGGGCGCCACGGCGCACGCCTTCGTCGAGGTCGCCGGCCCCGAGGAGGAGCAGAAGATCGACTCCGACGTGGAAGTGGTCTGGCTGCACCGCGGGGACCGGCCGGTCGGCGAGGCGCTGGTCGCTGCCGTCAGGGCGCTCGAGTTCCCCGAGGGCCGGGTGCACGCGTTCGTGCACGGCGAGGCCGGTTTCGTGAAGGAGCTGCGCCGGCTGCTGCGGGTGGAGCACGCGATCCCGCGCGAGGACCTGTCGATCTCCGGCTACTGGCGCCTCGGGCACAACGAGGACGGCTGGCAGGCCTCCAAGCGGGAGTGGAACGCCCGGATCGAGGCGGAGCAGGAGAGCGCGGCACCGGCCGCGTGAGGCACGCCACCGCGTAGCCGCACGAGACAGGCCACCTCGTAGGCTTCGGGCGATGAGACGCAAGACCCGCACCCCAGCCGCTCCCCTGCCCCAGCGACACGGGGTGGACCCGGTGCGGGTGCGGCTGCCCGCCCAGGGGGCGTGGGCGACCGTGCGGGAGCATCTGGTGGAGCGGCTGTCCGGGGCCGGGCCCGGCGTGATCGAGGCGATGTTCGAGGCCGGGCGGATCGTCGGGGCGGACGGACGGGCGGTCGCGTACGACGCGCCGTACGAGCCCGGGATGTTCGTGTGGTTCCACCGGGACCTGCCCGCGGAGGTGCCGGTGCCGTTCGCGCTGGAGGTGGTCCACCGGGACGAGCACCTCGTCGTCGTGGACAAGCCGCACTTCCTGGCCACCACTCCGCGCGGCATGCACGTCGCCGAGACCGCGCTGGCGCGGCTGCGGCGCGAGCTGGGCATCCCGACGCTCGGCGCCGCGCATCGTCTGGACCGGCTCACCGCCGGCCTGGTGCTGTTCACGGTGCGCCCCGAGGAGCGCGGCGCGTACCAGACGCTGTTCCGTGACCGCCGGGTGCGCAAGGAGTACGAGGCCGTCGCGCCGTACGACCCTGAGCTCGCCCTGCCCCGGACGGTGCGCAGCCGGATCGTGAAGGAGCGCGGGGTGCCGGCCGCCCGTGAGGTTCCGGGCGAGCCGAACGCCGTGACGCGGGTGGAGCTGGCCGAGCACCGCGCGGACGGCCTCGCCCGGTACCGGCTGGTGCCCGGCACCGGGCAGACGCATCAGCTACGGGTGCACATGAGCGCGCTGGGCGTGCCGATCCTCGGCGATCCGCTCTATCCGGTGGTGACCGGCCCCGTCCCGCCCGGCGACTTCCGGCGCCCGCTGCAACTGCTCGCCCGGGAGCTGGAGTTCACCGATCCGGTGACGGGGGCGGCCCGCCGGTTCCGCAGCGCCCGGACGCTCGAGGCCTGGTCCGGTGCCACCGGGTGGGCGAAGCAGTCGCCGACGGACGGCACCGGGAGCGGGTCCGGGACCGGGACCGGTCAGTAGCCGCGCCACCAGCGCAGGAACCGCTGCCAGACGCCTCTGGGGCGGCCGGGTTCCCCGGCCTCGCCGGTGCCCACGGGCGCGGGCGGTACGGCATCGGGCGGTGCGGGCCAGGGCGGCCGTGTGGGAGATGCCGCCCCCTGGGGAGCCGGCGCCTCGGCGGGCGGCTCCGATTCCGCCCGTACGGTGCTGATCTCCCAGGCGGCGCGCGGCTGCGGCACCGGCATCGGGGTGTGGCTCGGCTGCGACATCACGTCCTGCTGCGGCTGCGGGGTGAACCGCACCGGCAGTTCGACCAGGTGCTGCGAGGCGATCGACTCGGTCCAGCGCAGTTCCTCCTCGGCGCAGTCCAGCTGGACGTCCGTCAGTCGCATCAGCAGCTTGTCGACACCGACGTCGGCGATGGCGCGGCCGATGTCCTGTCCGGGGCACTCGTGCGGCCCGCCGCTGAAGGCGAGGTGGGAGCGGTTGCCCATCATGTCGGCCGTCGGGTCGGGGCGTACCCGGGGGTCGACGTTGGCGGGCGCGATGCCCAGCAGCAGCCCGTCGCCGGCGCGGATGCGCTGGCCGCCGAGTTCCGTCTCCTGCTTGGCGAAGTAGCCGAGGATGGTGCTGAACGGCGGCTCGTCCCACAGGGACTGCTCCACCGCCTGCGGCACCGTCATCTGTCCGCCGTTGAGCTGGGCGCGGAAGCCCGGGTCGGTGAGGACCCGGCGGAGGGTGTTGGCCAGGAGGTTGGCGGTGGCCTCGTAGGCCGCGATGAGCACGAGCCGCAGGTGCTGGGCCACCTCGTCGTCGGTCAGTCCGGCCGGGTGTTCGACGAGGTGGCTGGTGAAGTCCTCGTCGGGCCGGGCGCGGCGGCGGGCGACGAGCCGTCGCAGGCAGCCCATGATGTACTCGTTGCTGGCGATCGCGGTCTGGGTGCCCTTGAGCATGTCGCGGGCGGCCTGCACGATCCGGTCGTTGTACTCCTCGGGCATGCCGAGGACGTCGCACATCACCGCCATGGGCAGGTGCTCGGCGAACTGGTCGACGAGGTCGGCCCGGCCGGTCTCGCAGAACCTGTTGACCAGGAGCTGGGTGGCGCGCCCGATGGTGCGGCGCAGGCTGCGGTGGTCGATGGTCACCATGGCCGCGGTGACCGCGGTGCGCAGCCGCTTGTGCTCCTCGCCCTCGGCATGGGAGCAGATCGGCTGCCAGGCGATGTGCGGCATGAGCGGGTGGTCGGGCTTGACCATGCCGTCCTTGAGCGGCGTCCAGACGCGGCTGTCCCGGGTGAAGTGCGAGGGTGTGCGGACCATGTGCAGGTTCTCGGCGTGGCCGAGGACCACCCACATGGGCACGTCGTCGTGGAGCAGTACGGGCGCCACCGGACCGTATTTCTCGCGGAGTTGCTCGTACAGCGCCCTGAGGTCGGGGGCCTCGTGGAGCCGGTGCAGCCCCCCGGGCCCGATGCCGTGCGCGGGGCAGCCGGGGGGCGGTGCGGGCATGCGGTCGTCCGGACCGGTCAGGAACTGGGATTCAGACGTCACAGCGGTCGCTTTCGGGACGATGTCGGGACGAAGGAGAAGGAGAGGACGGAGAAGGAGAGGGGAGGTCGGTGCCGCGTCGGCGCCACGTCGGTTCAGCGGAGCGAGCCGGTCATGGTGAGGGAGTGCAGATAGCGCATCAGGGTCAGCAGCACGTCCCGGCTGGAGGCGCGGCGGCGGACGTCGCAGTCGACCATCGGGATCTCCTCGGACAGGTCGAGCGCCGAACGCAGCTCGGGGAGTGGGTAACGGGGCGCGTCCGGGAAGGAGTTGATGGCCACGACGAAGGGCACACCGCGCTCCTCCAGCCGCCCCATGACGTCGAAGCTGACCTCCAGGCGCCGGGTGTCGACCAGGACGACCGCGCCGAGCGCGCCCTCGAACAGGCCGTTCCACAGGAACCAGAAGCGCTGCTGGCCGGGGGTGCCGAAGAGGTAGAGCACCAGTTGGTCGGTGATGCTGATGCGGCCGAAGTCCATCGCCACGGTGGTGGCCGTCTTGGACTCGGATCCGTAGTTGTCGTCGATGCCGATGCCGGCCTGGGTCATGGTCTCCTCGGTGGTCAGCGGCCTGATCTCGCTGACCGAGCCGACCATCGTCGTCTTGCCGACCCCGAAGCCCCCGACGATGACGATCTTCGCCGCGGCCTGGGCCGTGTGCGGAAGATGGTCCTCGGCGCGTGGGCCGGGGAGGGTGTCAGAGCCGTTGTAGTCCATGCATCACCGCTTCGAGGAGGGAACGGTCGGGGAGCGCCTGGCGGACGATCGGGGCGCGCGCCTGTACCAGTTCGGCCGTCAGCAGCTCGGTGATCAGGACCGTCATCGCGCTGAACGGCAGGTTGAGATAGGCCGACAGTTCGGCCACGGACAGCGGGGCGCCGCACAGCCGCAGCACCGCCGCCTGCTCCGGGGTCGCGGACGGCGGTGGATCGGCGCGCGCCACGACCAGGGTGACCAGGTCGAGCGCGGCGCGCGCGCCGTCCTCGTCGGCGCCGGCGACCACGTAGAGCCGCTCGGGGTTCTTCTGCCGGCCCTCTTTGGCGGGTTTGGCGGGCGGCGGCGGTTCGGGTGCGGGGTAGCGCCTCTGGCGTCGCGGAGGAGTCATACGGTCTGCCCGTTGCGCCGGGGCGGACTGGTGAGATGGGAGCCGATACGGACCACGAGGTCGCGCATGTGGGCGCTCATCGTGCCGGGTTCGGTGCGGACGTCGGCGAGCACCGCGAGGTAGGCGTTGGCACCGGCGGACATCAGGTAGAAGTAGCCGCGGTCGATCTCGATGATGACCAGCTTCATCCGGCCGTCGCTGCCCGGGATCTCCACGGCGACGGCGCTCGCCAGGCTCTGGAGGCCGGCGCAGGCCGCGGCGACCCGGTCGGCGGCGTCGGGCTCACCGCCGTAGCGGGCGATCCGCAGGCCGTCGGCGGAGAGCACCACGATCATCTCGATGCCGGGCACGGAGTCGTGGAGCTGCTTGAGCATCCAGTCGAAGTTGGCGCGCTGCTGGATCACTTGAGGTCCCCCTCGTCGTCGGCCTCGGCGCGGGCCGGCTTCTCGATCAGGTGCAGGAATGCGGTCGGGTCCTGGGTGAACGCGGTGGGGTCGGGGTGCGGGTTGTCCTTCTTCAGGCCGTCCCAGAAGGCGTCGACCCACATGCCCGGCGGGGGTTCCTCGACGGCCGGCTCGGGCTCCGGTTCGGGGGACGTCCACACGGACCGGCCCTCCTGCTCGGCGCGCTCGGCCGCGTACTGTTCGGCGATGCGCTGGCTGAGCGGGATCTTGACCTTGCTGCGGCGCTGCGGCAGGCCGTTCGCCGTCCACTCGGTGACCTCGGGGACGTCGTCCTCCATCGGCACGGTGGCGGGGATGCGCGGGCTGGTGGGGCGGCGCTTCTTGGGGGCGCGCTTGGGGCCCTCCAGCGCGTCCTCGCCGGGGTGGGGAATGGAGGTGGCGCCGATGCCGTGGGCCAGGCCGGGGGCGGGCTCGGTGGTCATCATGTTGCTGGGCACGATCAGTACGGCACGTACCCCGCCGTAGGCGGAGGGCCGCAGGGAGACCTGCATCTTGTACGCCGTGCACAGCCGGCCCACGACCGCCAGGCCCAGGCGGGGTTCCGCGCCGACCTCCTGGAGGTCGATCCCGGCCTTGGCGGCCTCCAGCATGCTCTCGATACGGGTGCGGGACTCCTCGTTGAGGTTGACGCCCGCGTCCTCGATCTCGATGGCGACGCCGGACTGCACCTCGATGGCCGTGACGTGCACCTTGGTGTGCGGGGGCGAGTAGCGGGTGGCGTTGTCCAGGAGTTCGGCCGCGGCGTGGATGACCGGCTCGACGTCGGTGCCCTTGATGTTGACCTTGGCGATGGAGTGCAGTTCGATGCGCCGGTACTCCAGGATCCGGGACATGGCGCCGCGCAGCACGCTGTAGAGGGTGACGGGGTTGGGCCACTGGCGGCCCGGCCGCCCGCCGCCGAGGACGGAGACGGAGTCGGCGAGACGGCCGATCAGCGCGGTGCCGTGGTCGATGCGCAGCAGGTCGTCGAAGACCTCGGGGGTGCGCCCGTGGTCCTCCTCCATCTCCCTGAGTTCCATGGCCTGCTGGTGCACGATGGCCTGGACGCGGCGGGCGATGCTGACGAAGGAGCGCTGCGTGGAGTCACGCATGTTCTCCTCCTGGTCCACGATCTTGAGGATCATGCGGACCACCGCGCGCTGCGACTCGGGCAGGTGCCGCCACTCCGGGTCGCCGTCGATGATGTCGCGCATCACCTCCCGCACGGTGTGGTTGCCGCGCAGATAGGCGACCGAGTTGGGGATGATCTCCGTGCCGAGGTAGGTGATCTGGGCGTCGTGGGAGGCGATCCGCCGCTCCAGGTACTCGGTGCGTCGGGCGAACTCCTCCCGCTGGTCCCGGATGGTGCGCCCGCGGCGCACCGCTTCGGCGCCGGTGAGGAGAACCAGCAGGACGGCGACGGCGCCGCAGCAGCCGACGGCGAGGCGGGCCGAGTCCGTCACCAGTGCGACGGCGGCTCCGGAGGCCGCCGCCATCAGGACGGCGGGCAGCAACAGCACACGCGTGTAGGGAAGTTCGCGGCCGCCGGGGGGCGATTGGACACTCACCATGTAAGCCCTCTGAGACGAATCGGCTGGGGTTCGGGGCAGCTTCCAGTGGGGTATGTCATGGAACTGTCGGCATCTTCGGGATGATTGGGAACAAGCGCACGAATACCCATCAACTCGGTGCGCTGCGGGCGAGCTTAGTCCGACCGGATCATCGCCGTGTCATATTCGGCAAGCGCCTGAAACCGGGCGCGGGACAGGAGTACCCTCGGGTCGTTTACACACCGTGAATTCGTTCGAACACGAACCGTGACGACGCACAGGCGTACGAAAACCACTCACCGTGACGGGTGAGGGAGCAGCGAGGGGCGTGACCCGGGCGGCTCGGCCGCACACGGTCACGCCCCACAGCTCAGGAGCCGGGCAGGGCCCAAAGGACCTGCCCCAAGGACAGGTCTACCCGACCGACGAGTAGGCGACGACACCCCGCAGCAGCGCCTCGACCGCCTTGCGGGCGTTCTTCGCCACCGTCGACCCCTCGGCGGGAGCCGCCGCCGAGATCTGGCCCAGGACGTCGATCACCTGCTTGCACCAGCGCACGAAGTCACCGGCCGGCATGTCCGCCTCGCGCAGCACCTCGTCCAGGCCCATGCCCGACGCCCACATGTACGCGGCCCAGGCGAAGCCGAGGTCCGGCTCCCGCTGGCCGACGCCCTCGGCCTGGTTGATCCGGAACTCCTCCTCCAGGGCGTCCAGCCGGCCCCAGATCCGCACCATCTCGCCGAGCGCGGCCTTCGCCTTGCCCGAGGGCAGCTTGGGCGCCAGGGCGTCGTCGCTGACCCGGGCCTCGTAGACCAACGCCGAGACGCAGGCGGCGAGTTCGGCCGGGCTGAGGCCCTCCCACACGCGCTCGCGCAGGCATTCGCTGGCCAGCAGGTCCAGTTCGCCGTACAGCCGGGCCAGGCGCTTGCCGTGCTCGGTCACCTCGTTGCCGCGCAGGTAGTCCAGCTCGGTCAGCAGCGACACGATGCGGTCGAAGGTCCGGGCGATGGTGTTCGTGCGGCCCTCGATGCGGTGCTCCAGCTGCTTGGTGTCGCGCATCAGCCGGTGGTAGCGCTCGGCCCACCGGGCGTGGTCCTCGCGGTCGTTGCACCCGTGGCAGGGGTGGGCGCGCAGGGCGGCGCGCAGCCGGGCGATCTCCCGGTCGTCGGCCGCCTGGGAGCGCCGCCCCCGGTGCCGCTCCGGGCGGATGTGCCCCGCCTTGGTGCGCAGCGCGGACGCCAGGTCACGACGGGACTGCGGGGAGCGCGGGTTGAAGGACTTCGGGATGCGCATCCGCTCCAGCGGCTCGACGGGCACGGGGAAGTCGATCGCCGCCAGCCGCTTGACCTGCCGCTCGGCGGTCAGCACCAGCGGGCGCGGCCCGTCGTGGTGCTCGAAGCCCCGGTGGCCGTTGGACCGGCCGGCGGGCAGGCCCGGGTCCAGGACGAGCGCAAGCCCCGCGTACTTGCCCGTGGGCACGTGGATGACGTCGCCGGGCCGCAGCCTCTCCAGGGCGACGGCGGCCTCGGCACGGCGCTGCACGGCGCCCTGGCGGGCCAGCTCGGTCTCGCGGTCCTTCAGCTCCCGGCGCAGCCGCGCGTACTCGGTGAAGTCCCCGAGGTGGCAGGTCATGGCTTCCCTGTAGCCGGCGAGGCCCTCCTCGTTGCGCTGCACCTGCCGGGAGATCCCGACCACCGACTTGTCGGCCTGGAACTGCGCGAACGAGGTCTCCAGCAGCTCGCGGGAGCGGTGCCGGCCGAACTGCTCGACCAGATTGACCGCCATGTTGTACGACGGCTTGAAGCTGGAGCGCAGCGGGTAGGTGCGCGTGCCGGCCAGGCCCGCGACCTGCTCGGGGTTCATCCCGCGCTGCCACAGCACGACCGCGTGGCCCTCGACGTCGATGCCCCGGCGGCCGGCCCGGCCGGTCAGCTGCGTGTACTCGCCGGGGGTGATGTCCGCGTGCTGCTCACCGTTCCACTTGACGAGCTTCTCCAGCACCACCGAGCGGGCGGGCATGTTGATGCCGAGGGCGAGGGTCTCGGTGGCGAAGACCGCCTTGACCAGGCCGCGCACGAACAGCTCCTCGACGACCTCCTTGAAGGTCGGCAGCATGCCCGCGTGGTGGGCGGCGATGCCGCGCTCCAGGCCCTCCAGCCACTCGTAGTACCCGAGGACGTGCAGGTCCTCGGGCGCGATGTGGGCGGTGCGCTCCTCGACCAGGGCGCGGACCTCCTCCCGCGCCTCCTCGTCGTTGAGCCTGAGGCCCGCGTACAGGCACTGCTGGACGGCGGCCTCGCAGGCGGCGCGGCTGAAGATGAAGGTGATCGCGGGCAGCAGGCCCTCGGAGTCCAGCCGTTCGATGACCTCCGGGCGGCTGGGCGTCCAGATCCGGGAGCGCTGCCGGCGCTCGCGCTCGCGGTCCGCCTCGCGCATGTTCCGGCCGCGCCGGCGGTCCGTGTAGGTGGGGCGGCTGGCCTCCAGGCGGGCCATGCGCGTGAGGTCGGGGTTGACGGCCCTGCGGTGGCCCTCGCCCTCCTCGAACAGGTCGTACATCCGGCGTCCGGCCAGCACGTGCTGGAACAGCGGCACGGGCCGGTGCTCCGAGACGATCACCTCGGTGTCGCCGCGGACGGTGTCCAGCCAGTCGCCGAACTCCTCGGCGTTGGACACGGTCGCCGACAGTGACACCAACGTCACCGAGGCGGGCAGGTGGATGATCACTTCCTCCCAGACGGCGCCGCGGAAGCGGTCGGAGAGGTAGTGCACCTCGTCCATGACCACATGGCCGAGGCCGCGCAGGGTCTGGGAGCCGGCGTACAGCATGTTCCGCAGCACCTCGGTGGTCATCACGACCACGGGGGCGTCCGCGTTGATGCTGTTGTCGCCGGTGAGCAGGCCGACCTTGCCGCTGCCGTAGCGACGGCACAGGTCGGAGTACTTCTGGTTCGACAGGGCCTTGATGGGGGTCGTGTAGAAGCACTTCCTGCCCTGCTGGAGGGCGAGGTGGACGGCGAACTCGCCGACGATCGTCTTGCCCGAGCCGGTGGGCGCGGCGACCAGCACGCCCTTGCCCGCCTCCAGGGCCCGGCAGGCCTCGATCTGGAAGGGGTCGAGGCCGAAGTCGTACATCTCGCGGAAGCCCGCGAGTGCGGTGGCCTGCTCGGCAGCTCGCCTGCGCGCTGCCGCGTACCGCTCGGCCGGTGAGAGGTCCTGAGTCATCGTGCTTTCGAGCGTACCGGGCCACGCTGACAACAGGACGATCATTATCCGGATCACCCCGGGAACTGCGGATCACCCCGGAAACACGCGACGGCCGGCCGCTCGCGGTGGGGAGCGGCCGGCCGTGCGCCTTCGGTGGTGGGCTCAGGTCACGTCGTCGTAGCCGTTGACCCGGTCGGGTCCGGACTGCTCGGGCAGGCCGCTGCCGGCGCTGACGGGTTCGACGTCGCCGACGTCCTCGGGGGTGAGGTCGAGTTCGGAGGCCTCGTCGTCGGACGGGCCGGCCTCCTCACGGCGTCGCCTGCGGCGGTCGTTGAGCAGCGAGAAGGCGACCGCGCCGAAGTACAGCACCCAGATCGGACCGGCGAGGGCCAGCATCGACAGCGGGTCGGTGCTGGGGGTGGCCACGGCCGCGAAGACCGTGATGCCGAGGATCATGGCCCGCCACCAGCCGAGCATACGCCTGCCGGTGAGCATCCCGGTCAGGTTGAGCATGATCAGCAGCAGCGGCAGCTCGAAGGAGAGGCCGAAGACGACCACCATGCGCGTGACGAGCTGGAGCAGGTCGTCGAGTGGCAGGAAGTTCCTGATGGACCCGTTCGGCGTGAAGTCGAGCAGCACCTTCGCGGTGGTGGGCAGCACCTTGTACGCGAAGAAGGCGCCGCCGAAGAACAGCGGGGCGCCGGTGAAGACGAAGGCGTAGGCGTACTTCTTCTCGTGCCGGTGCAGGCCGGGCGCGACGAACGCCCACAGCTGGTAGAGCCAGATCGGCGACGCGGCCACGACGCCGGCCATCAGCGAGACCTGGAGAGCCAGCGTGAACGGTGCGAGGAGGCCGTTGATCGTGATCTCCGCGCACTGCTTCTTGCCGCTGGTCCTCGCCAGCTGTTCGAACGTCTGCGGGCAACCGATCGAGTCGAGGATGGGCCTCGTCAGGAAGTTGATGATGTCGTTGTAGAAGAAGGCGGCGACGATCGTGACGACGACGATGGCCAGCATCGCCTTCGCGAGCCGGTTGCGGAGCTCGCGGAGGTGGTCCGCGAGAGGCATGCGCCCCTCGGGATCCCTCTCCTTCTTGCGGGCAGGCTTGAGCAAACCCACGTCCTCATCTCGTGCGGCAGGCCGGAGGGTCCGGCCGTGCGTCAGCGCTGGGTGGTGTCCGTCGGCTCGTTGACCGGGCGCGAGCTCGTCACGTCACCGGGGGCGGCCTGGATCGTGCGCTGCGCGGGAGGCTGCTCGTCGCCGGGGGCCGGCGCGGAGGAGCTGGTGCGACCCTCGTCCTTCATGGCCTTGGCCTCGCTCTTGAGGATGCGGGCGGACTTGCCGAGCGAGCGCGCCATGTCCGGAAGCTTCTTCGCGCCGAACAGCAGGATGATGACGACGAGGATGAGAATGATCTCGGGGGCTCCGAGCCTTCCGAACATAAGTCTTTACCTTCTCACCGAGGCGGCTGGGTGGGATGCTGTCCGACCGGTCGGACATGTGACCGAGCGATCGTTCTGGCAGCGATCGTAACGCTCAGGGGTGAACGTGAGGCAATCCCCGTGCGTACTCCCGTCCGCGGTCCGGGCCTCGTTCTCCGGTCCGCCTTCAGCAGCGTACCTGGCGGAAGTGGCAGCGTGACAGGGCGAAAGCCGTCCGCGCCGCACGCCCACGCAACTCTTACCGGGCGCCGTCCACCGGCCGTCGTCCGCGGGACTCACAGCGACTCCGCCGACCGGGCGGCGCTCAGGCTCGCCCGCTCCAGCTCCTCGGCGGCCCGGTTGATACGGCTCGCCGACTCCGAGACCTGCCTCCCGAGCCGCCGCGCCTCGACGAAGACCCGCACGGCGAGCACTCCGAGGACGGCGAGACCCAGGAAACCCGCGGCTACCGCGAACATCGGCCAGAACATGCCCACGAGACTAGACCGTCGAGTGCAGACGCAGCGTCCTGACCCCGCCACCGGTGAGCAGCTCCACGATGCGCTCGCCGGCCGGTTTGCGGACCGCCGCGCCGCAGTCGGGGCAGGTGAAGGAGTAGAAGGTGGTGCGCCTGCTGGCGCCGATGGCCAGGCGCAGCGCGCTCGCGGCGAGCTCGAAGCGCCCCCGGCAGTCGGGGCAGCCCGCCCGGAACACCACCGGGGCCACACTCCTCATCCCGGCGAACGCCGCCGCCACCGACACCCCGCGCACCCCGGGCGCCACCGACTCGCTCAAAGCCCCTGCTCCTGCCTGTCGTACCGCCCGTCCAATCCACCGGACCCCGCGGGCACGCCCCGGGCCTCCGGCGCGGCACGGCCCGAGGAGCCCACGGCCTGCGAGGCACCCGGAACGCCGGGGGACCCCGCGGCGCCCGAGGCACCGGAAACGCCCGGAGAGCCGGCGTCGCCCGGTGAGCCGGCGGCACTCGAAGAGCCGGGGGCGCCCGCGGAACCGGAGGCGTCCTCGCCGCTGCCGCTGACCCGGGTGTCCCCGGCGTGGTCGACGTCCGCCCCGCCTGCCACGCCGCCCGCGTCGGCCATGCCCGTCACGCCCGTCGCGTCGTCGTAGGCCGCCAGGGCGTCGGAGGCCGCCTGGCGGGCGCTGGCGGCCAGGTCGCCCGGTGCGACGATCCGGCCGTCCCGGCCGAGGCGCAGCGCCAGGCGTCTGAGCGAGGCCGGGTCGGGGGTGCGCAGGGTGATACGCAGCCCGCCGTCGGGAAGTTCATCGGCGCTGTCGTGCGGGTAGTACTCGGCGACCCAGCGACCGCCCGGGCCCACCTCGACGACGACCTCGGGGTCCTCGGCGGCGGGCTGCACCAGCGCCTCGGACAGGTCGCGCAGCTCTATCTCGGGAGGCGCGGACGGCTCGTCGAGGATCTTGATCTCGGCGACCCGGTCGAGCCGGAAGGTGCGGCGCGCCTCGGAGCGGCGGCACCAGGCCTCCACGTAGGTGTGCCCGACGCTGACCAGGCGGATGGGGTCGATCTCGCGCTCGGTGACCTCGTCGCGCGCGGGCGAGTAGTAGCGGATCCACAGACGCCGGCGCTCGGAGATCGCCCGGTCCACGTCGGCGAAGACCCCGCCCTCGGACTCGAAGGTCACCGACAGGCGCGAGCTGGCGCCCGCCGCCTCGCCTGCCGCCGCCTCCACCTTGGCCGTGGCCCGCAGCAGCGCCTGCCGGTCGCTCTCGCGCAGTCCGGGCAGGGTGGCCACCGCGCGGGCGGCGACCAGCAGGGCGGTCGCCTCGTCGGCGGCCAGCCGCAGCGGCTCGGCCGCCTCCGCGCCGAGCGCGGCCGGGTTGTGCCACCAGATGCGCTCGCCGTCGGTGTCGATGTCGAGCAGGTCGCCGCCGCGGAAGCTGGTGCCGCACATGGGCAGCACGTCGAGGTCCGAGACCAGCTCGTCCTCGGTGATGCCGAAGGCACGCGCCACGTCCTCGATCCGGGCGCCGGGGCGCTCCCTGAGATACGTCACCAGGGAGAGCATCCGCCGGGTCTGGTCGATGGCGTTCACGGGCCTGACCGGTTTGCCTGCCACAGTGTTGCTCGCTCCCCCTCAGCCCTTGGCCACGGCACGCAGCCGGTCCACCACGTCAGCCCGCAGCTCGGCGGGTTCGACGACCACCACGTCCGGTCCGAACTCCACCAGCCAGGCGTCCAGCCCGTGCCCGTACGGGATGTCCAACTCGTCCCACCCGTCGCCGAGTTCCCGTATCGCCGAGGCCTTCGCCCGAAGGGGGTACCCGGCGCCCGAGCGCAGCCGGATGCGGGCGGAGCGGTCGGCGATCTCGCCCGCCCAGCTCGCGACGGTCTCGCGGACGGTGACGACGTCGGGGACGGGGGCGGTGAAGCCGGTGCCACGCGAGCGGACCTTCCCGGTGATCCGGGAGAGCCGGAAGACGCGCTCGGCGCCGCGGTCGCGGTCGAAGCCGGCCAGGTACCAGTGGCCGCGCCAGCACTCCAGCGCCCACGGCTCGACGTGCCGGGTCTCCGGGCGGGCGGCACTGGCCTTGCGGTAGTCGAAGACGACCGGGCGGCGGTCGCGGCAGGCCAGCATCAGCGGTTCGAAGGCGGCCTCGTGGACCGGGATGCGCGGCTCCAGGGCGCCGTGCGCCTCGTACGGGTCGACGTCCTCGGGCAGCCCGGCCGCACGCAGTTTCTGCAGGGCGCCGCTGGCGGCCCCGGCGAGTCGGGCCTGCTGCCAGACCTTGGCGGCCAGCCCCAGCGCGGCGGCCTCCTCGGCGTCCAGGGTGATGGGCGGCAGCCGGTTGCTGTCCCGGCGGGCCAGGTAGCCGATCTCGCCGTCCAGGCTCTCGACGGTCTCGATGACCAGCCCCAGCTCACGCAGGTCGTCCTTGTCCCGCTCGAACATGCGGTTGAAGGAGTCGTCGGACCCCGCTTCGAGATAGGCCTCGATGGACTCGCGCAGCTCACGCTTGCTGAGCGGCCGCCGCGCCCCGAGCAGGCACAGCGCCAGGTTCATCAGCCGCTCGGCCTTGGCAATGGCCATCGATGCCCTTCGCCTTCCTTATGGTGCTTACGACCGATGACCGTACCGCTCCGCGACGCCGTGGCAAAAGCCGAGGGCCCACGCCCGAACAGGCATGGGCCCCAGGTGATCGGAACCCGCTGGATCCGGGTGGGATCCGAAGCAGGACGATCAGACCCCGAGCAGGTCCACGACGAAGATCAGCGTCTCGCCGGGCTTGATCGCCGGGGTCGGGCTCTGGTTGCCGTAGGCGAGGTGGGCCGGGATGGTCAGCTGGCGGCGGCCGCCGACCTTCATGCCCTGCACGCCCTGGTCCCAGCCCTTGATGACACGCCCGGCGCCCAGCGGGAAGCGGAAGGGGGTACCCCGGTTCCAGCTGGCGTCGAACTCCTCACCGGTGCTGAAGGCGACACCCACGTAGTGGACGGTGACGGTCTGACCCGCCTTCGCCACCTCGCCGTCGCCCTCCCAGATGTCCTTGATCTCCAGCTCCGCCGGGGGCTCGCCGCCCGGGAAGTCGATCTCGGGCTTGTCGATGCTCACGTCTCTAGCTCCTGCTTTGTCTGCGATAAGGCAACAGGCACAGTCTTACATCCCCCGCGCCTCACATCGCGGCGAGGATGTCCACGGTGAACACCATCGTGGAGTCCTTCTGGATGCCGCTGTTCGGCGGCGGGTTGTCGCCGTAGCCCAGCGACGGGGGAATCACGATCAGGACCCGGCTGCCCACCTTCTTGCCGGTCATGCCCTGCGCCCACCCCTTGACGACCTGCTGGAGGGAGAACGAGGCCAGGGTCTTCTTCTGGTAGGTCGAGTCGAACTCCTTGCCGCCGTCCCACAGCACGCCCTTGTACTGGACGAGCACCGTCTGGTCCGCCTTGACCACCGGACCGCTGCCCTCGATGACGTACTCGGACACGAGGTTCTTCGGCGCGGCGGCCTTCGGCACGGTGATCGACGGCGCCTTGCCGTCGGTGTTGGTGCCCACCTTCGGCAGGTCCGCCTTGTTCTGCGGCACGGCCTTGCCCTTGGCCGAGCTCGTCGCGTTGAAGGTGTTCTGCACATCGACGACGAACACCAGCGTGTCCGTGCCCTTGATGCCCGCCTGCGCGTTGCCCTGCGTGCCGTAGCCCCAGGTCGGCGGCACCGAGAACAGGAGCCGGCTGCCGACCTTCTTCCCGGCCAGCGCATAGCGCCAGCCGTCGATGATCGACCCCTGGGAGAGCTGGATGATCAGCGGCGCCTTGCGGTCGTAGGAGTTGTCGAAGACCTTGCCCGAGTCCCAGATCTGCCCCAGGTAGTGCGCCTGGACGTAGTCGTTCTCCGCCACCGCGCGGCCACCGTCCGCGATCACCGTCTTCACCGCGAGGTCCTTCGACGGCTCACCGCTGCCCTTGGCCACGGTCGGCTTCTGCCCGAACTTCGTGCCCGCGGTGATCGCCGGCAGCGGCCCGGAGACGATCTTCGGCGGCGGCGCGGCCGACGTGGCCGGGGCGGACGGCGACGGGGAGGCGGTCTCACTGGCCTTGCCCGAGCCGGCGTTGTCGTTGCCGCAGGCGGCCAGAGTGACCAGCCCCGCGGGGACGGAAAGAAGAAGAGAGCGTCGGCGCACGGTGGGGGCCTCGTAATCGATCGGTCTGTTGATGGCGTGCGCGCAACTCTACGATGCCGCACGGGCGCCGTACGCGAAACGTACGGCGCCCGTGTGGCGTTTGGGTAATGCGTGCGGGCCGCGCCTGCCGGCCCGCACACGGCTCACATTCCGGCGATCAGCTTCTCCACCCGGTCGTCCACCGAACGGAACGGGTCCTTGCACAACACCGTCCGCTGCGCCTGGTCGTTGAGCTTCAGGTGCACCCAGTCGACGGTGAAGTCCCGCCGCTGCTCCTGCGCCCGCCGGATGAAGTCGCCGCGCAGCCGCGCCCGAGTGGTCTGCGGCGGAACCGACTTGCCCTCGAAGATCTTCAAGTCGTTGCAGATCCGGGTCGCTTGGCCCTTCTTCTCCAGCAGGTAGTACAGGCCACGACGGCGGTGGATGTCGTGGTAGGCGAGGTCTATCTGGGCGACCCGCGGATGCGACATGGTCATGTTGTGCTTGGCGCGGTACCGCTCGATGAGCTTGTACTTCATCACCCAGTCGATCTCGGTGCCGATCCGGTCGAGATCCTCCGACTCGATCGCGTCCAGCGTCCGGCCCCACAGCTCCAGCACCTGCTCCACCGTGCCGGTGCGGATGCCGCGCCGCTCGCAGAAGTCCAGCGCCTTCTCGTAGTACTCCCGCTGCACCTCCAGCGCCGAGGCCTCCCGGCCGCTGGCCAGGCGGACCTTGCGGCGGCCCGTGATGTCGTGGCTGACCTCGCGGATCGCCCGGATCGGGTTCTCCAGGGTGAGGTCGCGCATCACCGTGCCCGCCTCGATCATGCGCAGCACCAGGTCGGTGGCGCCGACCTTGAGCAGCATGGTCGTCTCGGACATGTTCGAGTCGCCCACGATGACGTGCAGCCGGCGGTAGCGCTCGGCGTCCGCGTGCGGCTCGTCGCGGGTGTTGATGATCGGCCGGGAACGCGTCGTCGCCGAGGAGACGCCCTCCCAGATGTGCTCCGCCCGCTGGCTCACGCAGTACACGGCCCCGCGCGGCGTCTGGAGCACCTTGCCCGCGCCGCACAGCAACTGCCTGGTGACCAGGAACGGAATGAGGATGTCCGCGAGCCGCGAGAACTCCCCGTGCCGCGCCACCAGGTAGTTCTCGTGACAGCCGTAGGAGTTGCCCGCCGAGTCGGTGTTGTTCTTGAAGAGGTAGACGTCGCCCGCGATTCCCTCCTCGTGCAGGCGTCGTTCCGCGTCTACCAGGAGTCCTTCCAGAATGCGCTCGCCGGCCTTGTCGTGGGTGACCAGTTCGATCACATTGTCACATTCGGGTGTCGCGTATTCCGGATGTGAGCCCACGTCGAGATAAAGCCGGGCGCCGTTCCGCAGAAAGACATTGCTGCTGCGGCCCCATGACACGACACGGCGGAAGAGGTACCGCGCCACCTCGTCAGGCGACAGACGGCGCTGTCCCCTGAACGTGCACGTGACGCCGTACTCGTTCTCCAGCCCGAAAATGCGGCGGTCCATGAGTGAACATTACGCCCGATCCCCCGAGCTGAAACGGGGTTCGACAGCACGATTTGGATCATTTTCCGATGAAGCCGCAACGACCGCCCTCCCTGCGGGAGCTGCGAGGACCCGCCCGGTGGCCAGAAGCACCAGCAACGACACGGCCCCCGCCGCGCCCGGCACCGCGAATCCCCACAGCGCGCCGCCCGCCTGGACCACCGGCCCCGCCACCCCCGTCCCCACCGACGCCCCCACTGTGAACGTCGTCACAAGCCAGGAGAACGCCTCGGTGACCGTCCCGCTCGGCGCGTGCCGGTCCACGATGATGAACGCACAGGCGATGCACGGCGCCAGGAACACCCCGGACAGCACCGTCAGCGCCACCATCGCCACCGCACCCGGCATCAGCATCAGCGGCAGATAACACACCGCCAGAAGCGCCACCAGCACCCGCAGTCGCCGCTCGGGCACACCACTCCACTGCCGCGCCCCGTAGACGGCCCCGCCGACCAGCGCGCCCAGGCCCAGCGCCGCCATCAGCCAGCCGTACACCGCGTCCCCGCCATGTCCGTCCGCGTACGGCACCGCCGCCACCGTGATGGACCCCAGCGCGATCCCGACGAACAGGAACGCCCCCAGCAGCGCCAGCAGCCCCGGCGAGCGCAGCGCCCCGAGCCAGTGCGCCGCACGCGGCGCCGAACGCCACGCCCTCGACGGCGGCGAGACCACCACCGACAGCGCGCCCAGCACCCCGATCACGTTCAGCACCACCAGCGCGGCCCGCGCCGACCACAGCGACGCGCACAGCGTCACCAGCAACGGCCCCACCGTGAACATGACTTCCTGCGCCACCGCGTCCATCGCGTACGCCGTGTGCACCTGGCCCTCCCTGCGCAGGACACTGGGCCACAGCGCGCGCAGCCCGCCCTCCAGCGGCGGCGTGAACAGCCCGGCCGCCGCCACGGCCGTCCAGGCGAGCACCGGCGGCTCGGTACCGGTCAGCGCGAAGACGGTCATCGCCAGGGCCGAGGCCACCGCGGCCGGCAGCTGCACCCGGGGCTGTCCGTGCAGGTCCACCAGGCGGCCCAGCACCGGCTGGCCGACCGCGTTGGCCACCCCGTACACCGCCGCCAGCGCCCCCGCCAGGCTGTACGTGCCGCCCTCAGCGCGCACGAACAGCACGATCGCGATCGCCGCGGTGGCGTTCGGCAGCCGCCCCACCAGCGTGCCCACCAGCAGCCGGGCGGCGTGCCGCGCCCCGAGGATCTCCAGGTACCCCGCGAATCCCGCGGCCATCGCACGCCCTCCAGGGTCAGGTTTTACGTATAACGTCGCCCGCCATACGTACCATGTGCGCAGTTCACCGGTCCAGACGACCGGACGACCACTCGAACAGGAGCAGCGCTGCGGTGGCACCAGCAAGCACGCGCCCCACCAGCCGTGACGTCGCCCAGGCCGCCGGAGTCTCCCAGGCCGCCGTCTCGCTCGTCCTCGGCGACAAGTGGCGCGGCCGGGTCTCGCAGGCCACCGCCGAACGGGTACGGCAGGCCGCCCACGACCTCGGCTACCGGCCCAACCTCGCCGCCCGCAACCTGCGCCTCGGCCACACTCGCACCGTCCTCCTCGTCGTCCCCGCCCTGACCACCGAGTTCTTCGCCGGCGTCTACACCGGCGCCGCCCGCATCGCCGCCGAACACGGGTTCGGCGTCGTCCTCTACCCCTCCCCCGAAGGCATCGGACCCGCCCGCAACCCCTTCGCCTCCGCCCGAGCAGCCTTGGACGGCGTCATCGCCTCCTCCATGGCCGCCGACGCCCTCACCGCCATCCGCGGCGACCAGCTCCCCCTGGTCATGCTGGACAGCGACCCCGAGGGCAGCCTCGGCGCCGCCACCGTGAACCTGGACATCGCCGACGGCGTACGCCAGGTCGCCGGCCATCTGCTCGCCCTCGGCCACCGGCGCTTCCTCCACCTCGCGGCGGACGTGCCCTCCTGGACCTTCGACGTACGGGCACGGGAGCTCGCGGCGCGCGTCGGCGCCGTACCGGGCACCTCCGTGAGCACCGCCCGCGCCCCCATCTCCATCGAGGACGCCCAAGCCGCCACCGAGGCCGCCCTGAGCGCCCCCGGGCCCCGCCCCACCGCCCTGGTCTGCGACGACGACAAACTGGCCGCCGGCGCCTACAAGGCCCTGCGCCGCCTCGGCCTGCGCGTACCCGACGACATCTCCGTCACCGGCCTCGACGACCTCGCCCTCGCCACCGCCATCGACCCCGAACTCACGACCGTCCGCCTGGACGCGGAACTGTTCGGCGAACGCGGCATGCACGCCCTCCTGGCCGTCCTGGACGGCCGCACACCGGCCGGCGGGGACATCCCCGTCGAACTGGTGGTAAGAGGCTCCACGGCCCCGCCCAGCGCCTCCTGAGACACGAGCCTCCCAAGACGCAGGTGCCCCGGAGCCGACGTCACATGACATCGGCGCCGGGGCACCCATGAGCGAAGGACCACCCGGAAGGTCTACTCCTTCTCGGAACCCGAGGAGTCGGCCGAGTCGGCCACGTCGTCGCCGTCCTGCGAGGTGTCCGCCTCGCCGCCCTCCAGCAGACGCGCCAGCTGGCGCCCCACGATGCGCTTGAACTTGCGCTTCTGCGGACGCGTACGGTCCAGCACCGCCACCTCCAGGCGCTCCGCGGGGATCTCCCGCTCGCTGCCGTTGGTGTCGCGGGACAGGGCCTGCACCGCCAGCTTCAGCGCCTCGGCCAGCGTCATCCCGTCCCGGTGGCGCTGGTCGAGATAGCTGCTGATCTGCTCGGCGTTGCCACCGACCGCGACCGAGCCGTGCTCGTCCACGATCGACCCGTCGTGCGGAAGCCGGTAGATCTGGTCACCCTCCGGGGTCTCCCCCACCTCGGCGACCACCAGCTCCACCTCGTACGGCTTCTCCGCCGCGCTGGAGAAGATCGTGCCCAGCGTCTGGGCATAGACGTTGGCAAGCCCCCGGGCCGTGACGTCGTCCCGGTCGTAGGTGTAACCCCGCAGGTCGGCGTAGCGGACACCGCCGATGCGCAGGTTCTCGTACTCGTTGTACTTGCCCGCCGCGGCGAACCCGATCCGGTCGTAGATCTCGCTGAACTTGTGCAGCGCGCGGGACGGATTCTCACCGACGAACACGATTCCGTCGGCGTACTGCAGCACGACCAGGCTGCGGCCTCGGGCGATGCCCTTGCGGGCGTACTCCGCCCGGTCGGCCATGGCCTGCTGAGGTGACACATAGAACGGCGTCGACACCGGTTATCCGTCCCTTTCTGTAGAAGTCACTCGATCACCCTGGACAAGAGCGCCCACCGGCTACAGCAGCGCCGCCCGCGGGCCGTCGGGCTGCTCCAGACGCCGCTGGAGCACCGAACGGGCGATCTCGGAGGACTCGTCCTCGGTCAGCCGGCGGAAACCGTCCTCGGTGATCACGGTGACGATCGGATAGATCCGGCGGGCGACATCGGGACCACCGGTCGCCGAGTCGTCGTCTGCCGCGTCGTACAGGGCCTGCACCACCAGCGTCGTGGCCTCGGCCTCGCTCAGGTCCTCACGGAAGAGCTTCTTCATCGCTCCGCGCGCGAAGATCGACCCGGAACCGGTCGCCGCGAAGCCGTGCTCCTCGCTGCGGCCGCCGGTGACGTCGTAGGAGAAGATCCGGCCCTTCTCGCGGTCCAGGTCGTACCCCGCGAACAGCGGAACCACGGCCAGGCCCTGCATGGCCATGCCCAGGTTGGAGCGGATCATGGTCGACAGCCGGTTCGCCTTGCCCTCCAGCGACAGCTGCGCCCCCTCGACCTTCTCGAAGTGCTCCAGCTCCAGCTGGAACAGCTTCACCATCTCCACGGCGATGCCGGCGGTGCCGGCGATACCGACGGCCGAGTACTCGTCCGCCGGGAACACCTTCTCGATGTCCCGCTGCGCGATGACGTTCCCCATGGTCGCCCGGCGGTCACCGGCCAGCACGACGCCCCCCGGGAACGTCGTGGCGACGATGGTCGTGCCGTGCGGAGCCTCGATCACGCCCTGCACGGGCGGCAGCTGCCGCTTGCCCGGCAGCAGCTCCGGCTGGTGCTCGGAGAGAAAGTCCATGAACGAGGAGGACCCAGGCGTCAGGAAGGCAGCCGGTAGACGCCCGGTGCTACGAGTGTTGGCTTCCACGCGTTTCCTTCCAGGTAGTCGGCAGCTCGGTACGCGGCTCCGGGATCGTCCCGCAACAGGCCGAGGCCGGAATTGCAGTTGAAGCACAGTACGCCACGGACCCTACCCGCCTTGTGGCGGTGATCCACATGAACGGCGGAAGCCTGCGGGCGGCTCCCACGGAGCCCTCGCCGAACCCCCGCGCACGGTGGCGCCGCCCGGAAGCGAAGGCTGCGCGCGGTGTGGCCTCACCGCACCGCACGCAGCGCTTCGCCGACCGGATCGTCCGCCGCCGCTCCGCCCACCCTCCTTCGATTCGAAGGAGGAAGCGGCCTACTGCCCGCCCTTTTGAACGAATGACCTCACGAAATCCTCTGCGTTGGACTCGAGTACATCATCGATTTCGTCGAGGACGTCGTCCACGTCGTCGCTCAGCTTCTCGTGGCGTTCCTTGAGGTCCTCGGCGGCCTGTGCGTCCTGGACCTGCTCCTCGACCTCCTCGGTCGAGTGCGTGGCCTTCTGCTGCCCGCCGCCGGTGTCCTTCGTTGCCATAACCCTCACCCCGCTCAGTTCGCCCGACATGGTCGGCATTACGGCCGATCGGTGATGATCAGACCCTACAAGCCGGGTCCGACATCGGCCCCGTGGTTTCTCCAACGTACGGGGGCC
Organism: Streptomyces sp. NPDC006393; assembly: GCF_040628575.1. Lineage (NCBI taxonomy): Bacteria > Bacillati > Actinomycetota > Actinomycetes > Kitasatosporales > Streptomycetaceae > Streptomyces > Streptomyces sp. NPDC006393. The sequence goes on along the minus strand of NZ_JBEXZD010000026.1, from coordinate 54,199 downwards.
GTCTCGATGATTCCCGGCCGGAGGGATTTCCACCCCGTCCGGCCGGTCCGCCTCCGGGTACCCGCTCAGCCGCCGGACAGGACCCTGACCAGGTCCTCCGCGGTGCGGCAGCGGTCCAGGAGCTCCTTGACGTGATTACGCGTTCCGCGAAGCGGCTCCAGGGTTGGGACGCGCTGGAGCGAGTCCCGGCCCGGCAGGTCGAAGATGACCGAGTCCCAGGAGGCGGCGGCGACGTCGTCGGCGTACTGCTCCAGGCAGCGGCCGCGGAAGTAGGCGCGGGTGTCCTCCGGCGGCTTCCTGCGGGCCCGGTCGACCTCGGACTCGTCCAGCAGGCGCTTCATGCGTCCGCGGGCCACCAGACGGTTGTACAGGCCCTTCTCGGGGCGTACGTCCGCGTACTGGAGGTCCACCAGGTGCAGGCGGGCGGCGTCCCAGTCCAGGCCGTCGCGGCGCCGGTAGCCCTCCATGAGCGACCGCTTGGCGACCCAGTCCAGCTCGCCGGCCAGGCTCATGGGGTCGTTCTCCAGCCGGTTGAGGGTGTCCTCCCAGCGGGCCAGGACGTCCTTGGTCTGGTCGTCGGCGTCCGCGCCGAAGCGCTCCTCGACGTATTTGCGCGACAGCTCGTAGTACTCCATCTGGAGCTGGACCGCGGTGAGTGTGCGGCCGCTGCGGAGCGTGATCAGGCGCTTGAGGGACGGGTCGTGCGAGACCTGGTGGAGGGTGCGTACGGGCTGGTCGACGGCCAGGTCGACGGCGATGAAGCCGTCCTCGATCATGGACAGGACCAGGGCGGTCATGCCCAGCTTGAGGTAGGTCGAGATCTCGGAGAGGTTCGCGTCGCCGATGATCACGTGCAGCCGGCGGTACTTCTCCGCGTCGGCGTGCGGTTCGTCGCGGGTGTTGATGATGGGGCGCTTCAGCGTCGTCTCCAGGCCGACCTCGACCTCGAAGTAGTCCGCGCGCTGGCTGAGCTGGAAGCCGTGCTCGTGGCCGTCCTGACCGATGCCGACGCGGCCGGCGCCGGTGATGACCTGGCGGGAGACGAAGAAGGGCGTGAGGTGGCGCACGATGTCGGAGAAGGCGGTCTCCCGCTTCATCAGGTAGTTCTCGTGCGTGCCGTAGGAGGCGCCCTTGTTGTCGGTGTTGTTCTTGTAGAGGTGGATCGGCTGGGCGCCGGGCAGCTGCGCGGCGCGTTCGGCGGCCTCGGCCATGATCCGTTCGCCGGCCTTGTCCCACAGGACGGCGTCGCGCGGGTTGGTGACCTCGGGGGCGCTGTACTCGGGGTGGGCGTGGTCGACGTAGAGCCGCGCGCCGTTGGTGAGGATCACGTTGGCCAGGCCGATGTCCTCGTCCGTGAGCTGGCTGGCGTCGGCGGCCTCGCGGGCGAGGTCGAAGCCGCGGGCGTCCCGCAGCGGATTCTCCTCCTCGAAGTCCCAGCGGGCCCGGCGGGCCCGGTGCATCGCCGCCGCGTAGGCGTTGACGATCTGGGACGAGGTGAGCATGGCATTGGCGTTGGGGTGACCGGGGACGGAGATGCCGTACTCCGTCTCGATGCCCATTACTCGCCGTACGGTCATGCGGCCCTCCTTGCCCGGCGGCGCCCTCGGTCGTGGGCGGCGCTCAAGTACCGCTGGTGCTCGGGTGCCTGTGCGGTGCCCGTCCCCGCACTGCGCGACCCGGCGGTACGAAAGAGCCTAGAACGCCTTTGCGCTGGTGGGGAGATCATTTGCGTCATTGCCTGCTCCGTGCGTGGGCCCCGAAAAACAGGTCGGCTGCGGGTACCCGCCGAGGGCACCCGCAGCCGCCCTGCTTTTACAGGTACTGTCCGGTGTTCGCCACCGTGTCGATGGAGCGTCCGGTGTCCGCGCCCTGCTTTCCGGTGATGAGGGTGCGGATGTAGACGATCCGCTCGCCCTTCTTTCCGGAGATCCGGGCCCAGTCGTCCGGGTTGGTGGTGTTGGGCAGGTCCTCGTTCTCCTTGAACTCGTCCACGCAGGCCTGGAGCAGGTGGGAGACGCGGAGACCCTTCTGGTTCTTCTCGAGGAAGTCCTTGATCGCCATTTTCTTGGCGCGGCCGACGATGTTCTCGATCATGGCGCCGGAGTTGAAGTCCTTGAAGTAGAGGACTTCCTTGTCACCGTTGGCGTAGGTGACCTCCAGGAAGCGGTTCTCCTCGGTTTCGGCGTACATCTGCTCGACCGCGGTCTGGATCATGGCCTGGACCGTGGCGTCCTTGTCGCCGCCGTGTTCCGAGAGGTCGTCCGCGTGCAGCGGAAGGCGCTCGGTGAGGTACTTCCCGAAGATGTCCTGGGCCGCCTCGGCGTCCGGACGCTCGATCTTGATCTTCACGTCGAGCCGGCCGGGGCGCAGGATGGCCGGGTCGATCATGTCCTCGCGGTTGGAGGCGCCGATCACGACCACGTTCTGGAGGCCTTCCACGCCGTCGATCTCGGCGAGCAGCTGGGGGACGATGGTGTTCTCCACGTCCGAGCTGACGCCGGAGCCGCGGGTGCGGAAGAGGGATTCCATCTCGTCGAAGAAGACGATGACGGGGGTGCCCTCGCTGGCCTTCTCGCGGGCTCGCTGGAAGACCAGGCGGATCTGCCGCTCGGTCTCGCCGACGTACTTGTTCAGGAGCTCGGGGCCCTTGATGTTGAGGAAGAAGCTCTTGCCCGCGGCCTGGCCGGTGACCTCGGCGACCTTCTTGGCCAGCGAGTTGGCGACGGCCTTGGCGATGAGCGTCTTGCCGCATCCGGGGGGGCCGTAGAGCAGGACACCCTTCGGCGGGCGCAGTTCGTGCTCCTTGAACAGGTCCGGGTAGAGGTACGGCAGCTCGACGGCGTCGCGGATCATCTCGATCTGGTTGCCGAGGCCGCCGATCTGGTCGTATCCGATGTCGGGCACCTCTTCGAGGACGAGTTCTTCGACCTCGCTCTTGGGCACGACCTCGTAGACGTAGCCGGACCTGGGCTCGAGCAGGAGGGCGTCGCCGGCGCGGATGGTCACGTCCAGCAGCGGCTCGGCGAGCCGTACCACCCGTTCCTCGTCGGTGTGCCCGATGACCAGGGCGCGCTCGCCGTCCTCGAGGATCTCCTTGAGGGTGACGATGTCGCCGACGCTCTCGAACTCCATGGCCTCGACCACGTTGAGCGCCTCGTTGAGCATCACTTCCTGGCCGCGCCGGAGCTCGTCGAGCTCGACGCTGGGGCTGACGTTCACCCGCAGTTTGCGGCCGCCGGTGAAGATGTCGGCGGTGCCGTCCTCGTTGGCCTGCAGGAAGACGCCGAAGCCGGCGGGCGGCTGGGCGAGCCGGTCGACCTCTTCCTTGAGGGCCACGATCTGGTCGCGGGCCTCACGGAGGGTGTTCGCGAGGCGTTCGTTCTGCGCGGACACGCCGGCCAGGTTGGTCTGCAGCTCGACGATCCGCTCTTCGAGAATCCTCGTGTGTCGCGGAGAGTCGGCGAGCTTGCGTCGCAGGACGGCGATCTCCTGCTCAAGGTAGGCGATCTGCCCGGCCGGGTCTTCGGACCCTCGTCCCGGGCGGATGCCGCGGTTCATGTCGTCGTCGTGGGCTGCCACGGTCCTCACCTCCTCCAAGGGGAGCTGGACGCTTCCAGACCCTACCTGGGTGGGTGTCGATTGAAACCCCTAGATCACAAAGACGGTCGGGGTGTGTCCGATCTTCACCCTTGCGCTCTCCCTCACGCCAGGGGAATACCCACCGAACATGATTGGAAAGCGAACAGAGATAGGGTCGAGATGTTCAACACCCGTCAGAGCTGGCCTGATTCCCGCCGGCTCGACGAGACACGGCAGGAGAGACGAACGTGCAGCAGCGGACCGCGGACGGTGGCGAGGCACTGGAGGTCTGGATCGACCAGGACCTGTGCACCGGTGACGGCATCTGCGCACAGTATGCGCCGGAAGTCTTCGAGCTGGACATCGACGGCCTGGCCTATGTGAAGGGCGCGGACGACGAGCTCCTCCAGGAGAAAGGGGCGGCAACGCCCGTGCCGCTGCCGCTTCTCACGGACGTCGTCGACTCGGCCCGGGAATGCCCGGGCGAGTGCATCCATGTGCGGCGGGTTTCGGACAGGGTCGAGATGTACGGACCTGACGCGGGGTGACCGCGCGAGCGCCTGCCGTCACTACTGTCTGATTTCTCACACCCCTGGCGGGCCCGGTGTCAGACGCCGCGCGCCTGGGCGGGCGTGGAGCGGACGAACGCGCCGTTCTGCCACCGCCACTTCACGCCGTCCTTCACGTCGGGGCAGCAATTGGGCACGTCGGGCGAGGAGTAGCCGAGGAGGGTGGCGGTTATGTCGCCGGCCCGCACGGCGAAGTCGGTGACGGTGTACCGGTCCTTGGGGTCGACCAGGGTGGCCACCACGCGCGGGGCCTTGGCTCCTTCGGCCTGGGTGAGGACGTAGACGGCGTCGGGCGGGGTGCCCATGGAGGCGTCGCAGTGCACGACGGCCACGGTCTCCGGCCGGCCGTCGCCGTCGAGGTCCCCGGAGGCCTTCTTCGCCACGACGGCCTTCACGGGTCCGCACTGGAGCGGGAAGGTCACGCCGGTGGTGGCGGGTGTGGCGGCGCTCTTGGCCCGGGTGCCGCCGTCGGCGGTCTGGGCGGCGGTGGCGGAGCCGGGCTGGAGGGCCGAGGAAAGGGCGATGACACCGGCGACGGCCGTGGCGGTGGCCACCCAGTGGATGGGCCGGGTGTGCGTGTGTGCCAGTTCCGGAACGGCGGGGTGCTGCACTAGGAGTGTCTCCTGTGAGGGCTGTGCCGGTGGGGGTGGCCAGCATCGTGCCACACGTCACACCGCGGGGGAACGGTGGGGTGGGTACTTGTGACCGGCCCGGGCCGCCGCCGTGCGGCGGCGGCAGGTTCCCGGTGCGGGTTCAACGCGGGGGCGCCGTGGCGGAGTTCCCGGTTCGGCAGGGGGAACTGAGCCACGGCGCCCGTTCGTTGGCTGCGGCAGGGGGCCGCGTCAGCGGCCGGTGCCTCCGTCTGCGTTGGGGCCCTCGTAGTCCTCGCCGTAGGCGCCCTTGGCGGGGCGGCGGCGGCGCATGGGCGGCTCGACGCCGTCCGCGAGGCGGCGGGCGGTGAGCAGGAAGCCGGTGTGCCCGATCATCCGGTGGTCGGGGCGGACGGCGAGGCCCTCGATGTGCCAGTTGCGGATCATCGTCTCCCAGGCGGTCGGCTCGTTGAAGCAGCCGATCTCGCGGATGGACTCCACGGTCCGGGCGAGCTGGGTGGTGGTGGCGACGTAGCAGCACAGGATGCCGCCGGGGACGAGCGCCTTGGAGACGGCCTCGAGGCACTCCCAGGGGGCGAGCATGTCGAGGATGACGCGGTCGACGTCGGTGTCGGACAGGTTGTCCTGGAGGTCGCCGACGGTGAGCTGCCAGGCGGGGTGCGGGCCGCCGAAGTAGCGCTCCACGTTGGCCTGGGCGATCTCGGCGAAGTCGGCGCGGCGCTCGTAGCTGTGCAGCATGCCCTGGTCACCGATGGCGCGCAGCAGGAAGCTGCTGAGCGAGCCGGAGCCGACACCGGCCTCCACGACGCGGGCGCCGGGGAAGATGTCGGCGAAGGCGAGGATCTGCCCCGCGTCCTTGGGGTAGACGACGGCTGCCCCGCGGGGCATGGACAGGACGTAGTCGGGGAGCAGGGGACGCAGCGCGAGGTAGGCGACGTTGCCGGTGGTGCGGACAACGCTGCCCTCGGGTGCGCCGATCAGTTCGTCGTGCGGGAAGGAACCCTTGTGGGTGTGGAAGTTCTTCCCGGCCTCGAGCGTGAACGTGTAGTGGCGGCCCTTGGGGTCGGTCAGCTGTACCTGGTCCCCGACCTTGAAGGGCCCGCGGCGGCGGGCGGCACCGGTCGGTTCGGACATGTGACCAGCCTACCGGTCCCCGAGGGGGCCGCCGACCACACGAACAGCACGGTCTAGGCGGACGCGGACGGCCGGGCCATGGCCTTCACGAAGGCCCGCTCGACGTCGGCGGCGGACAGCACGCCGTAGATCTCCCCGGTCTCCTCCACCACGAGGTACTCGGTGGCCGGGGTGGCGCGCAGCACGTCCAGGAGCTCCTCTCCGGCCAGCTCGGCCGAGACGCGCATGCCGTCGGTGAGGTCCTGGGCGAGCTCGCTGGCGTAGACCCAGGGGCGGCGGTGTTCGGGTACGCCGACGATGGCGGACTCGCGGACCAGGGAGAGCGGCTCGCCGTGGCCGTCGACGACGACGAGGGCGCGGGCGCCGGCGGTGTTGGCGCGGCGCAGGGCCTCGGCGAGGGAGGTGTTGGTCTCGACGGGGACCGCGCGGCGGGTGAGGGTGCGGGCGCGCAGTTCGGGGAGGTGTTCGCGCAGGCGGGCCATGCGCAAACTGTTGCCGGCGCCGGTCCAGATGATCGCGGCGATGATGGCGGCGAGCAGGGCGTCGGTGACGGTGTCCATGCCGACGCTGTCCTCGGCGGTGGAGCCGAGGGCGCCGGACTGGGTGAGCAGGGGCAGGCCGATGAGGACGGAGACGGCGAGGAGCCGGCCGATCCAGGCGGCGGCGACGGTGCCGCTCATCGGCCGGCCGGTGATCTTCCAGACGACGGCGCGGAGCATGCGGCCGCCGTCGAGGGGCAGGCCGGGCAGCAGGTTGAAGGCGGCGACGATGAGGTTGGAGACCATCAGGGCGGCCAGCAGCACGCCGGGGACCGTGCCGCGTTGGACGGGCTGGAGGGCGAGGTAGAAGACGCCGGCGAGGACCAGGGAGAGCAGGGGGCCGACGAAGGCGAGGACGAACTCGCGGCCGGGGGTCTCGGCCTCCTTCTCGATCTCCGAGACACCGCCGAAGAACTGAAGGTGGATGCGGCGGACGGGGAGCTTGAAACGGATCGCGGCGAGGGTGTGGGCGAGCTCGTGGACGAGGACCGAGCCGTAGAAGGCGACCGCGAAGAAGAGGGAGACGAGGTAGCGGGCGGCGCCGAGTTCGGGCAGCACGCGGTCGAGCTGGCCGCCGAAGACCCAGGTGATCAGCGCGGCGACGAGGAACCAGCTGGGCCCCACGTAGACGGGTACGCCGAAGGGCCGCCCCATGAGCAGCCCGCCTCCGGGCTCCCGGGGCCGCCGGGGCGGCGGGGGCTGGCCGGCACCGCCGTGGGCGTGGGCGCGGTCGGGGTGGGTGTCGTGCTCGGCGGGGCCGTGCGCGGTCGCGGGGTCCTTACCCGTCCCGGGGCCGGCGGCGCTGTCCCGGACGGGCTCGTCGGCGGTTTCGGCCGAGTCTGCGGGATCGGCCGGGTCGGCCGGGTGGTCGCCTCGGTCGTCGGGGGCCGGGGAGTCCGCGCCGGGAGGTCCGTTCTCGTCGGGGGCGTGCTCGTCTCCCGCTCCGGGGCCGGGGTCGTGGCCGGGTGACTCCGGGCGGGCGGTGCCGTCGTGGGGTGCCGGGGCCGAGGGGCCCGTGCGGGGTTCGGTCGGCTCGTCGTTGCCGGACCGCGGCTGCCCGCTCCCGCCGCTCACGTCCACGGTGTCCCCTCGTTCGAAGCGCGTCTTCCGTGCCTGTCGGCCGGAACGTCTCGGGTCGATGGTATGCGGCCGTGGCGAACGGTTCCGCCCGGCACCCCTGTGTTCTGCCCGCTGTCGTGCCGGTCGTCACCCCGGGCGGGGGCCGCGCGGCTGGGTCACTGTCAGTGGCGGGCCGTAAGGTCTGTGGCATGGAGACGAGCACGGCGGACGGGACGGAACCCGACGGCGCCGAGACCGCACCGGCCGCTGAAGGCACCCCGGCACCGCCACCCGCCCCGGACCGGACACCGGCCGCGACGGCGGACGCCCCGATGCCCGGAGCGGTATCGGCCGCCGCCCGCCGGGCCGCGCGGTCGGCGCGGCCCGCGGCGACGGAGGCAGCGGGGACCGGCCCGGCCGCGCGCGGCACGGCGCAGGCGCCCGCCGCGGACCCGCCCGCCTCCGAGCCGGGGTCCGCCGCCGTAGCGGGCATGACCGCGGAGGGCGGCGACTCGGGCGTGGGCCCGGCGGCGGGGGCGGTCGGCGCCGTAGCCGTGATCACCGCCCACGCGGCCGGCGGCGAAGCCGCCGTGACCGCGGAGGGGACGCCCACCGGAGTCGACATGAGCGAGGACGCGGCCGGCGCGGACGCCGTCACCACGGACGGGGGCGACGCGGTCACCACGGCCGGGGCCGACGCAAGGGCCCCCGTCACCGCGCCCTCGACGGACCCGGACGCCGGTACGGACTCGGACGCCGGTACGGTCTCGCACGCCGCCGGTGCGGACACTGCCGTCGCCTCGTGCGCCGCCGGCAGGGACGGCGTCGCCCCCGCCCAGGTGGGGCGGGTGGCGGTGGCGCCGGTCTCGTTGTCGCCGTCCCGGGCCGGGGACTTCATGCAGTGTCCGTTGCTGTACCGGTTCCGGGTGATCGACCGGCTGCCGGAGAAGCCGAGTGAGGCGGCCACGCGGGGCACGCTGGTGCACGCGGTGCTCGAGCGGCTCTTCGACGCGCCGGCCGCGGAGCGGACCGCGCCCCGGGCCAAGGCGCTGATCCCCGGCCAGTGGGACCGGCTGCGGGAGTCCCGCCCGGAGCTGGTGGAGCTGTTCGCCGGTGACGTGGACGGCGAGCGGCTGGCCCGCTGGCTGGCGGAGGCGGAGCAGCTGGTGGAGCGCTGGTTCACGCTGGAGGACCCGACCCGGCTGGAGCCGGCCGAGCGGGAGCTGTTCGTCGAGACGGAGCTGGACTCGGGGCTCAGGCTGCGCGGGATCATCGACCGGGTGGACGTGGCGCCCACCGGCGAGGTGCGGATCGTCGACTACAAGACGGGCAAGGCGCCCCGGCCGGAGTACGCCGAGGGCGCGCTGTTCCAGATGAAGTTCTACGCCCTGGTGGTCTGGCGGCTGAAGAAGATCGTTCCGCGGCGGTTGCAGCTGGTGTACCTGGGCAGTGGTGACGTGCTGACGTACGACCCGGTCCCGGCCGACCTGGAGCGGGTGGAGCGCAAGCTGCTGGCGCTGTGGGAGGCGATCCGGCTGGCCACCGAGACCGGTGACTGGCGGCCGCGTCCGACCAAGCTGTGCGGCTGGTGCGACCACCGGTCCCACTGCCCGGAGTTCGGGGGCACTCCCCCGCCCTACCCCCTGCCGCTGCCCCAGGGACGGACCGCCGAGCAGGCGCAGGGCAGAATGGGGCCGGAGTAGGGCCCGAGCGAAGGAGACTCACGTGGCCATCCGCGTCCTGCTGGTCGACGACCAGCCGCTGCTGCGCACCGGGTTCCGGATGATCCTGGAGGCGGAGCAGGACATCGCGGTCGTGGGCGAGGCCGGGGACGGCCTCCAGGCCCTGGACCAGGTGCGGGCCCTGCAGCCCGATGTGGTGCTCATGGACATCCGCATGCCGCGGATGGACGGAGTCGAGGCGACCCGGCAGATCACCGGGCCCGGGCGGGACGGCCCGGCAAAGGTGCTGGTGCTGACCACCTTCGACCTCGACGAGTACGTGGTGGAGGCGCTGCGCGCGGGCGCGAGCGGCTTCCTGCTGAAGGACGCCCCGGCCAACGAGCTGGTGCAGGCGATCCGGGTGGTCGCGGCCGGCGAGGCGATGCTGGCGCCGAGCATCACGCGCCGGCTGCTGGACAAGTACGCCACGCACCTGCCGTCCGGTGAGGAGCCGGTGCCGGACACCCTGCACACCCTCACCGAGCGTGAGGTCGAGGTGCTGAAGCTGGTGGCGCGCGGGCTGTCGAACGCGGAGATCGCCGCGGACCTGTTCGTCAGCGAGACGACGGTCAAGACGCATGTCGGGCATGTGCTGACGAAGCTGGGGCTGCGCGACCGCGTGCAGGCGGCGGTGTACGCGTACGAGAGCGGTCTGGTGCGGCCCGGGGCGCAGTAGGGCGGCGCGGCAGGAACACTTCCTGCGGGCGGCACTTCCTGCGGACAACGCTTCCCGCGGACAGCACTTGTTGCGGACAGCGCTTCCCGCGAACACCTTCTACGACGCGAGGCGCCCCTCCCGAAGTTCCGGGAGGGGCGCCTCGTCGTACCGCCGGGGGCGGTGTGGCTCAGTCGCTCACGCCGCGGCCGAGCATCCACAGCTGGAGCGTGGAGGAGGAGTTGAGCGCGTACGCGGCGCCCGTGATGTCGTCGCGGGCGGCGACGTACTGCTTGCCCTGCCACAGCGGGATCACCGGGACGTCGCGGGCGACGATGTTCTGGATGGTCGTCAGGCTGGAGGAGCCTCGGTCGGACTCACGCCGGGACTGCGGGATCAGGGTGTTGCGGATCTCGCTGTTGGCGTACGGCGAGCCGAGGAAGTTGTCCTTGTCGAGGAACGGCGCGAGGAAGTTGTCGGCGTCCGGGAAGTCCGGGAACCAACCCATGCCGTAGACCTCGTACTGGCCCTTCTGCTCCGCCGGGCGGAACTTCCCCCACGGCGTTCCCTGGATGCTGACGTCGAACAGTCCGCTGGAGTTGAGCTGCTGCTGAAGGATCTCGAACTCCTTCTTGGTGGCGGAGCCGTAGTGGTCCGTCGTGTAGTGCAGCGTCAGCTTCACCGGGGTGGTGATGTCCGCCTCGTTCAGCAGGGACTTGGCCTTGGAGACGCTCGGGTCGCCGTACTTGTTGAAGAACGAGTTGGAGTGGCCGGTGATGGTGGCCGGGACCAGCGAGAACAGCGGTTCGGCCTGCGTGCCGTAGACCTTGGCGACGAGTTCGCTGCGGTTGATGACCTGGGCCATCGCCTCGCGCACGGCCTTGCTCTTCACCGACGGGGCGTCGGTGTTGAAAGCCAGGTAGCGGATCTCCAGGCCGGGCATCTCGACGAGGTCGACGCTGCCCTCACCGGCGTTGGACATCTTCTGGATCTGCTCCGGCGACATGGTGCGGGTCATGACGTCGATGTCGCCCTTGTCCAGGGCGGCGCCCATGGCATCCGCGTCGGCGAAGGAGCGGATCTCCACCTTGTCGTTGTTGAGCTCCAACGTCCCCTTGTACCGGGGGTTCTTGGTGAAGACGGCGTCGACCATCTCGCCGTTCTTGACGTCGGCCTTCATGGTGTACGGACCGGAGCCGTCCACGGCGAAGCCCTCGCGCAGCTTGTTCTTCTCGTAGTCCTTGGGGTTGACGATGCCCGCGACGGGCGTCGTCAGCTTGTACGGGAAGGTGGCGTCCGCGGTGTTGAGGTGGAAGATGACCTCGCGGTCGCCCTGCGTCTCGACGGTGTCGATGGTGCTCAGCAGGCCGGCCACACCGCTGTCGCCCTTGATGGCGCGGGCGCGGTCGATGGAGTACTTCACGTCGGCCGCGGTGACCGGGTCGCCGTTGGCGAACTTCAGGCCCTCGCGCAGGGTGCAGGCGAAGCGTTCGTTGCCGCTGTCGGTGAATCCGCACTTCTCGGCAGCCTCGGGGACGGGGTTGCCGTCGCCCTTGGGCATGATCATCAGGGTCTGCACCGTCTGGCGCAGGACGTTCCAGAGGCCGGCGTCGTAGGCCCACGCCGGGTCGAGAGGCGCGGGCGCTTCCTTGGAGGCGGCGAACCGGTCCGTGGTGCCGACGACGATGGCGTCGTCACTCTGGCTGCCGCTGTCGGACCCACCGCAGGCGGCGAGTACCGGCGCGAGCAGACCGGCCACGGCCGGCAGCACCAAAGTCTTGCGGTTCATGCTCGAGTTTCTCCAGGGCTGTCATGTCCGTGTACCCGGCATGCAGGGGTGGTGCGGCCGTTCACGGGAGTGGGGGCGATGTTCTCGCGACGAGATTAGTCCGCGCCCGCAGGAGGGTTCGCGGCCACCGGAGTTGAGTCGCCATCACGCAGCGGAATCGGGTGTGGACGCACCGAAAACGCGCCACTGGAATGATTCGTGCAGCCTCTCATCAATCGGGACACAAAGGCGCGCGGACGGCGCCCGGCGCGAGGGGGGCTGCACACGCCGACGCCCCTGTCGACCCCACATCGAGTGGCGAACGTCACACCATGAACTCGACGCGGGTGTATCAGGATCCGGCCACCGGGCGGACGGGACCCGGCCTGATCCGGCCTGATCCGAGCGGGAGTCCCTAGCCCAGGAACGTCATCAGCCCTTGCAGGAACGGCAGGTCGACCTCTTCGAGCGAGGTCACGACGGTGCGCCGGGGTGCCGGGGCGATGGGGGCCACGGAGGGCACGGCGACCACACGGCAGCCCGCGGCCTCGGCCGCGGCGACGCCGGTGGCGGTGTCCTCGACGACCGCGCACCTGGCCGGATCCACTCCCAGGCGGGTGGCGGCCAGCAGATAGGGGTCCGGGTACGGCTTGGTGCGCGCCACCTCGTCGCCGGCCACCGAGAAGGAGAAGTGCTCGGGGCCGAGAGAGGTCATGACGCGGTCGATGATGCGCCGGTGGGAGGCGGAGACCAGGGCGGTGGGGATCTCGTGCGCCGACAGCTCGGCCAGCAGCCGCGCCGCGCCCGGCATCAGCGGCAGGGCGCGGTCGATGCGGTCCTCGAAGCCCTGGTTGAGCAGCACCGTCAGCTCGGCGAGGGTGATGGCGGCGCCGGTGGCCTCGATGAGGAAGCCGGCGCTGCGGGTCATGGGGCCGCCGACGACGACATGTCTCCAGGCGTCGTCGAGCGTGTGGCCGAGGGCCGCGAACACCTCCACCTCGACGTCCCACCAGAAACCCTCCGTGTCCACCAGGGTTCCGTCCATGTCGAGGAGCACGGCTTGCAGGGCGGAGCCTTCGGCCGTGCGGGTGCCTAGCGCGGGGACCGTACTGGTCATCCGGCGTACCTCCTTGAGGGACGATCAGGCCGGTTCCCGCGCGGGGAACCGGCCTGCAGTGGACCGACCAGTGTACGACGTGGCAGGGACAAACGCCTCGTCGAGACCGCGCCAGGCCGGGACATCGCCTGTTCGGCGGCCTCAGCGTGCGTTGAAGTACTTGGCCTCCGGGTGGTGGATCACGATGGCGTCGGTGGACTGCTCGGGGTGCAGCTGGAACTCCTCGGAGAGGTGCACACCGATCCGCTCGGGCTCCAGGAGCGCGGCGATCTTGGCGCGGTCCTCCAGGTCGGGGCAGGCGCCGTAGCCGAGGGAGAAACGGGCGCCCCGGTACTTCAGGGCGAACATGTCTTCGATGTCGCTCGGGTCCTCCCCGGCGAAGCCCAGCTCGGCGCGGACGCGTGCGTGCCAGTACTCGGCGAGCGCCTCGGCCAGCTGCACGGACAGACCGTGCAGCTCCAGGTACTCACGGTAGGAGTCGGACGCGAACAGCCGGGCCGTCTCCTCACCGATCTTCGAGCCGACGGTGACGACCTGGAAGCCGACGACGTCGCGCTCCCCGGACTCCTCCGGGCGGAAGAAGTCCGCCAGGCACAGCCGGCGGCCGCGGCGCTGGCGCGGGAAGGTGAACCGGGTGCGCTCGTTGCCCTCCTCGTCCAGGACGATCAGGTCGTCGTCCTTGGACACGCACGGGAAGTAGCCGTGGACGACGGCCGCCTCCAGCAGGTTCTCCGTCTGGAGCCGGTCGAGCAGGCCGCGCAGCCGGGGCCGGCCCTCGGTCTCCACCAGCTCCTCGTACGTCGGCCCGTCGCCGGTGCGGGCCTGGCGCAGCCCCCACTGGCCCTTGAACAGGGCGCCCTCGTCCAGCCAGGACGCGTAGTCCTTCAGCGGGATGCCCTTGACCACCCGGGTGCCCCAGAACGGCGGCTGAGGGACCGGGTTGTCGGTGGCGACGTCCGAGCGGACGTGACCCTCCTGCGGCCGCTGCTCCTCCTCCACCACCGCCGCGGTGGCGCGGACGCGCCGCTGCCGCAGTTCGGGCAGCTTGGCGCCGGGCACGCCGCGCTTGACGCCGATCAGGGCGTCCATCAGGCGCAGGCCCTCGAAGGCGTCGCGGGCGTAGCGGACCTCGCCCTGGTACAGGTCGTGCAGGTCCTGCTCCACGTACGCCCGGGTCAGCGCGGCGCCGCCGAGGATGACCGGGTAGCGGGCGGCCAGCCCGCGGGCGTTGAGCTCCTCCAGGTTCTCCTTCATGATCACCGTGGACTTCACCAGCAGTCCGGACATGCCGATCACGTCCGCCTTGTGCTCGTCGGCGGCCTCCAGGATCGCCGAGACAGGCTGCTTGATGCCCAGGTTGACCACGTTGTAGCCGTTGTTGGACAGGATGATGTCGACCAGGTTCTTGCCGATGTCGTGCACGTCGCCGCGCACGGTGGCCAGCACGATGGTGCCCTTGCCGGCCTCGTCGGTCTTCTCCATGTGGGGTTCGAGGTGGGCGACGGCGGCCTTCATCACCTCGGCGGACTGGAGCACGAACGGCAGCTGCATCTGCCCGGAGCCGAACAGCTCACCGACGACCTTCATGCCGTCCAGCAGGGTGTCGTTGACGATGTCCAGTGCCTTGCGGCTCTGCAGCGCCTCGTCCAGGTCGGTTTCCAGGCCGTTGCGTTCGCCGTCGATGATCCGTCGCTTCAGCCGCTCCTCCAGCGGCAGCGCGGCCAGCTCCTCGGCCTTGCCCGCCTTCAGGGACTTGGCGGTGGCGCCCTCGAACAGCTGCATGAGCTTCTGGAGCGGGTCGTAGCCCTCGCGGCGCCGGTCGTGGATCAGGTCCAGGGCCGTGGTGACCTGCTCCTCGTCGAAGCGGGCGATCGGAAGGATCTTGCTCGCGTGGACGATCGCGGAGTCCAGGCCGGCCTTGACGCACTCGTCCAGGAAGACCGAGTTCAGCAGGATCCGGGCGGCCGGGTTCAGGCCGAAGGAGATGTTGGACAGACCGAGGGTCGTCTGCACCTTCGGGTGCCGCTTCTTCAGCTCGCGGATGCCCTCGATGGTGGCCAGGCCGTCCTTGCGGGACTCCTCCTGGCCGGTGCAGATGGTGAAGGTCAGACAGTCCACGAGGATGTCCTCCTCGCGGATGCCCCAGTTGCCGGTCAGGTCGTCGATCAGCCGCTCGGCGATCTCGACCTTCTTCTCGGCCGTACGGGCCTGGCCCTCCTCGTCGATGGTCAGCGCGATCAGCGCCGCACCGTGCTCCCGGGCGAGCTTGGTGACCTTCGCGAACCGCGACTCGGGGCCGTCACCGTCCTCGTAGTTGACGGAGTTGATGACCGCGCGGCCGCCCAGCTTCTCCAGCCCCGCCTCGATCACGTCGACCTCGGTGGAGTCCAGCACGATCGGCAGCGTGGAGGCGGTGGCGAACCGTCCGGCCAGCTCGGCCATGTCGGCGACGCCGTCCCGGCCGACGTAGTCCACGCACAGGTCGAGCATGTGCGCGCCCTCGCGGATCTGCTCCCGGGCCATCTCCACGCAGTCGTCCCAGCGGCCCTCGAGCATGGCCTCGCGGAACTTCTTCGACCCGTTGGCGTTGGTCCGCTCCCCGATCGCCAGATACGACGTGTCCTGGCGGAAGGCGACGGTCTGGTACAGGGAGGCGGCGCCCGGTTCCGGGCGCGGGCTGCGCTCCACCGGGGTCAGGTCCCGCACCCGCTCCACCAGCTGCCGCAGATGCTCCGGCGTCGTGCCGCAGCAGCCGCCCACCAGGGACAGGCCGTAGTCCCGGACGAAGTTCTCCTGCGCGTCCGCCAGACCCTCCGGGTCCAGCGGGAAGTGCGCGCCGTCCTTGGTCAGCACCGGCAGACCCGCGTTCGGCATGCACAGCAGCGGGATGCGGGAGTGCCGGGTGAGGTAGCGCAGGTGCTCGCTCATCTCCGCCGGGCCGGTGGAGCAGTTCAGGCCGATCATGTCGATGCCGAGCGGCTCCAGCGCGGTCAGCGCCGCGCCGATCTCCGAGCCCAGCAGCATCGTGCCGGTCGTCTCGAACGCCATCGACACCAGCAGCGGCACCTCGGCCCCGGTGGCTTCCATGGCCCGCCGGGCGCCCAGCACCGACGCCTTGGTCTGCAACAGGTCCTGCGTGGTCTCCACGATCAGCGCGTCCGCGCCGCCCGCGAGCAGACCCTCCGCGTTGGCCTGGTAGCCGTCGCGGATGGTGGTGTAGCCGACGTGGCCGAGGGTGGGCAGCTTGGTGCCGGGGCCGATCGAGCCGAGCACCCAGCGGGTGCGGCCGTCGCGGGCGGCGTACTCGTCGGCGACCTCGCGGGCGATGCGGGCCCCCGCCTCGGACAGCTCGTGGACCCGGTCGGAGATCTCGTACTCCGCCGCCGCCGTGTGGTTGGCGCCGAAGGTGTTGGTCTCCACGCAGTCGACGTCCGCCGCGAAGTAGGCGTCATGGACCGAACGGACGATGTCGGGCCGGGTGAGGTTCAGAATCTCGTTGCAGCCTTCCAGGTCCTGGAAGTCCTCGAGCGTGGGCTCCTGGGCCTGGAGCATGGTGCCCATCGCTCCGTCGGCCACCACCACTCGGGTGGCGAGCGCCTCGCGGAGGGCGGACACACGGGTCCGGCTGTCGGCGGAAGGGGTCGGCGGCAACGAGGCCATGAAGGGGCTCCCTTAGGTGCGACGGCTGTCGGCTTTGCGCCTTCCCTGATGGTTCGCGAGGACTCACACCGGAGCCTCCCGGGGAAGGCGCACGCGGCAAGCCTAGCCGGGTCCGGCACCCGATGGTCAGGGCGTCCACCACGCGGACGAGGATGACCGCCGGGCCACCGGCGTGAGGCCCGGCTCGTAACAGGTGTCGACCGACCATTAGCGGAGAGTCGACATGGACCGGTAGTGTTCGACATTGCCGAACGGCGGAGACCGAGATCGACCGCCGACGGTCGAAGGGGACGGAGGCAGGACGGCGATGGCACGGAACATCCAGTCGCTCGAACGGGCGGCCGCGATGCTGCGCTTGCTCGCGGGCGGCGAACGACGGCTCGGCCTGTCGGACATCGCCTCTTCTCTGGGCCTCGCCAAGGGCACCGCCCACGGCATACTGCGCACCCTCCAGCAGGAGGGGTTCGTCGAGCAGGACGACGCCTCCGGCCGCTACCAGCTCGGCGCGGAGCTGCTGCGCCTGGGCACCACGTACCTCGACGTCCACGAGCTGCGGGCACGCGCCCTGGTGTGGACGGACGACCTGGCGCGCTCCAGCGGTGAGAGCGTCTACCTGGGGGTGCTGCACCAGCACGGCGTGCTGATCGTGCACCACGTCTTCCGCCCGGACGACAGTCGGCAGGTGCTGGAGATCGGGGCGATGCAGCCCCTGCACTCCACCGCCCTGGGCAAGGTCCTGTCGGCGTACGACCCGGTCGCGCACAGCGAGGCGGTGGAGGCCGACCGCAAGGCGTTCACGGACCGGACGGTGTGCGACATGGAGGACTTCGAGCACATCCTCGACCTCACGCGCGCGCGGGGATACGCGGCCGACGTGGAGGAGACCTGGGAGGGCGTCGCGTCCATCGCGGCGCCCATCCACGACCGGCGCAGGATGCCGGTCGGGGCCGTCGGGATCACCGGCGCCGTGGAGCGGGTGCGCCGGGACGGCGAGCTGCGCCCCGAGCTCATCGCGGCCGTGCGGGACTGCGCCCGCGCGGTCTCGCGGGACCTGGGCGCCGGGCGGTTCTGAGCGCCGCGGGAAGACCTCCGAAGGCCGGTACGCCGTCGGCGTGCCGGCCTTTCGCATGCCCGCGGTGAACGGGCTCCGACCCTGCGATCAGTAACGATCGTGCTTTCGACTACAGAACTCTTGACGCCCGTGTCACAGCGAGGTGAGACTCGCGTCCATCGGTCGGCATTGTCGAACACCTTGCGGCAATACGCGTTAGAGTGTGGCAGCGCCAAGGGCCGGCATCGCTCTCACCCCCGAGGGCGCCAGACCCCCGGAGGGACCCGGGGTTCGGCTACCCCTGGACGAAGGACAAAGGAGTCGCGGGTGTCCAGCTCCGACATCTTCATCGGCGAGACCATCGGTACCGCCATACTCATCCTGCTCGGCGGCGGCGTGTGTGCCGCCGTCACCCTGAAGGCCTCCAAGGCCCGTAACGCCGGCTGGCTCGCCATCGCCTTCGGGTGGGGTTTCGCCGTGATGACGGCCGTGTACGTCTCGGGCCCGCTGTCCGGGGCCCACCTGAACCCGGCCGTGACGGTGGCCCTCGCCATCAAGGACAGCGACTGGTCGGACGTTCCGACCTACTTCGCCGGTCAGCTGCTCGGCGCCATGATCGGCGCGGCCCTGGTGTGGGTCGCCTACTACGGCCAGTTCCACGCCCACCTGACCGACAAGGAGATCGTCGGCGGTCCGGGTGCGCAGGCCACCGCCGCCAAGGCGGTCGAGGCCCAGGAGAAGGGCGCCGGCCCCGTGCTCGGCATCTTCTCGACCGGCCCGGAGATCAGAAACGCGGTGCAGAACCTCGCGACCGAGATCATCGGCACCGTCGTGCTGATCCTGGCGGTCCTCACCCAGGGCCTCAACGCCAAGGGCGACGGCCTCGGTGTCCTCGGCGGCCTGATCACGGCGCTCGTGGTGGTCTCGATCGGTCTGTCGCTCGGCGGCCCCACGGGTTACGCCATCAACCCGGCCCGTGACCTCGGCCCCCGCATCGTGCACGCGCTGCTGCCGCTGCCCAACAAGGGCGGCTCCGACTGGAGCTACGCCTGGATCCCGGTGGTCGGCCCGCTGATCGGCGGGGCGATCGGCGCCGGCATCTACAACCTCGCGTTCGCCTGACGACCGCCGCGCTCGCGGCCCCCGGGCGGCGAGCGCCGCGGCCGGCCCCACGCGTCCGCACCACCGCGCCGTACCCCAGCACCACCGACCACGGACCACGGACCTTCAGGACCTCAGGACCTCAGGACCTTCAGGAGCTCACAGTGACCGACGCCCACACCGCCGGCATCGCATCCCACGGGCACGGCCCGTTCATCGCCGCCATCGACCAGGGCACCACTTCCTCGCGCTGCATCGTCTTCGACCGGGACGGCCGGATCGTCTCCGTCGACCAGAAGGAGCACGAGCAGATCTTCCCCAAGCCGGGCTGGGTCGAGCACGACGCCGCCGAGATCTGGACCAACGTCCAGGAGGTCGTCGCCGGCGCCGTCGAGAAGGCCGGCATCACCCGCGACGACATCAAGGCCATCGGCATCACCAACCAGCGCGAGACCACCGTGCTGTGGGACAGGAACACCGGTGAGCCCGTCCACAACGCCATCGTGTGGCAGGACACCCGCACCGACGCCCTGTGCAGGGAGCTCGGCCGCAACGTCGGCCAGGACCGCTTCCGCCGCGAGACCGGCCTTCCCCTCGCCTCCTACTTCGCCGGTCCCAAGGCGCGCTGGCTGCTCGACAACGTCGAGGGCCTCAAGGAGCGCGCCGAGGCGGGCGACATCCTCTTCGGCACCATGGACTCCTGGGTCATCTGGAACCTGACCGGTGGCACCGACGGCGGCAAGCACGTCACCGACGTGACCAACGCCTCCCGCACCATGCTGATGAACCTGCACACCATGGAGTGGGACGAGAAGATCGCCGAGTCCATCGGTGTGCCGCTGCGGATCCTGCCGGAGATCCGCTCCTCCGCCGAGGTCTACGGCGAGATCAAGGGCGGCAAGCTGGGCGACCTGCTCGGCGGCATCCCGGTGGCCTCCGCGCTCGGCGACCAGCAGGCGGCCCTGTTCGGCCAGACCTGCTTCTCCGAGGGCGAGACCAAGTCCACGTACGGCACCGGCACCTTCATGGTGATGAACACCGGTGACAAGATCATCAACTCCTACGCGGGCCTGCTGACCACCGTCGGGTACAAGATCGGCGAGCAGGACACGGTCTACGCCCTGGAGGGCTCGATCGCCGTCACCGGCTCGCTGGTGCAGTGGATGCGCGACCAGATGGGCCTGATCTCCACCGCCGCCGAGATCGAGACGCTCGCGCTCTCGGTCGAGGACAACGGCGGCGCCTACTTCGTGCCGGCCTTCTCCGGCCTGTTCGCCCCGCACTGGCGCTCCGACGCCCGCGGTGTGATCGCCGGCCTGACCCGGTACGTGACCAAGGCGCACCTCGCGCGCGCCGTCCTGGAGGCCACCGCCTGGCAGACCCGGGAGATCGCCGACGCCATGACCAAGGACTCCGGCGTCGAGCTGTCCACCCTCAAGGTCGACGGCGGCATGACCGCGAACAACCTGCTGATGCAGACGCTCTCGGACGTCCTGGACGCCCCCGTGGTGCGCCCGATGGTCGCCGAGACCACCTGCCTCGGCGCCGCCTACGCCGCCGGCCTCGCCGTCGGCTTCTGGACCAGCACCGACGACCTGCGCGCCAACTGGCGCCGGGCCGCCGAGTGGACCCCCCGCATGGACGCGGAGACCCGCGACCGTGAGTACAAGAACTGGCTCAAGGCCGTCGAGCGGACCATGGGCTGGCTCGAGGACGAGGAGTAAGAAACCGCAATGACCAGTCAGTCCACCCTGCAGTCCGTGCCTGCCCTGGGGACGCGTCCGGCCTCCGGCTCGCACGCGAGCCGCGCCGAGACCCGGGAGCAGCTCTCCAAGGCGACGTACGACCTCCTCGTGATCGGCGGCGGCATCCTGGGCATCTCCACCGCCTGGCACGCCGCGCAGTCCGGGCTCAGGGTGGCCCTGGTCGACGCCGGCGACTTCGCCGGCGCCACCTCCTCCGCCTCCTCCAAGCTGCTCCACGGCGGTCTGCGCTACCTGCAGACCGGCGCGGTGAAGCTGGTGGCGGAGAACCACTTCGAGCGCCGTGCGGTCTCCCGCCAGGTGGCCCCCCATCTGGCGAACCCGCTCACCTTCTACCTCCCCGTGTACAAGGGCGGGCCGCACGGCGCGGCGAAGCTCGGGGCGGGCGTGTTCGCCTACTCCGCGCTCTCCGCGTTCGGTGACGGCGTGGGCCACCTGCTCTCCCCGGCGAAGGCCGCGCAGGACGTGCCCGAGCTGCGCACCGAGAACCTCAAGGCCGTCGCCGTGTACGGCGACGACCAGATGAACGACGCGCGCATGGCGCTGATGACGGTCCGCGCGGCCGTCGAGTCGGGCGCGGTCGTCCTCAACCACGCCGAGGTCACCGGCCTGCGCTTCACCAGGGGCCGGGTCACCGGCGCCGAGCTGAAGGACCGGCTGTCCGGTGACGAGTTCGGCGTGGACGCCCGGCTGGTGCTGAACGCGACCGGCCCGTGGGTCGACCACCTGCGCAGGATGGAGGACCCGAACGCCGCGCCGTCCATCCGGCTGTCGAAGGGCGCGCATCTGGTCCTGAAGCGCACCTCCCCCTGGAAGGCCGCCCTCGCGACCCCGATCGACAAGTACCGCATCACCTTCGCCCTGCCCTGGGAGGACATGCTCCTGCTGGGCACCACGGACGAGGAGTACGAGGGCGACCCGGCGGACGTCGCCGTCAACGACAACGACATAGCCCAGATCCTGGACGAGGCCGCGTTCTCCGTCCGGGACCAGCAGCTCAGCCGGGACCTCATCACGTACGCCTTCGCGGGTCTGCGGGTGCTGCCGGGCGGTCCCGGTGACACGGCGAAGGCCAAGCGCGAGACCGTGGTGACCGAGGGCAGGGGCGGCATGCTGTCCGTCGCGGGCGGCAAGTGGACGACCTTCCGGCACATCGGCCGTACGGTGATGAAGAAGCTGGAGGCGCTGCCGGGCCACCCGCTGGGCGACGACTTCGAGCCGATCTCCTCGCTGCCGAGGAAGCTGCCGCTGCCCGGCATCGCCAACCCGCGCGCGGTGGCGCACCGGCTGCTGGTGGACCGTCCGGCGCCCGGCCCGCGGATGGCCGCGGACACCGCCCGGCACCTGGCCACGCACTACGGCTCGCTGGCGTTCGACATCGCCCGCCTGGCCAACGAGAACCCGCAGCTGGGCGAGCGGGTCCACCCGGACGCCCCCGAGATCTGGGCGCAGGTCGTGTGGGCCCGGGACCACGAGTGGGCCGAGACGCCGGACGACGTGCTGCGCCGCCGTACGACGCTGACGATCCGCGGCCTGGCCACGGACGAGGTCCGGGCCAAGGTGCGGGACCTGCTCGACAGGAAGTGACCGTGGCCGCCACCTGACCGAGGGCCGGTTCCCGCCGCACCGGGGCCGGCCCTCGCCTTTCGCCGATCATGAGTGTTCGACCGTCCCGCACGGGGCAGTGATGCGTTCACTCCCCCGTGCAAGGGGGCTGCGGGCGCCCCCGCCGCACGCCGTAAGGTTGGTGGGTCAAGCGAGGGCACGTCGGAAGGAGGCACTGGGTGATCGAGCTCGAGGGGGTTCCCGAGCTGATCGACCCGGTCATGGTGGCCGCGTTCGAGGGCTGGAACGATGCCGGCGACGCCGCCTCCACCGCGGTCGCGCATCTCGAGAGGGAGTGGAAGGGCGAGGTGTTCGCGGCGCTGGACGCCGAGGACTACTACGACTTCCAGGTGAACCGCCCCACGGTGTTCATGGACGGCGGCGTGCGCAAGATCACCTGGCCGACGACGCGGCTGTCGGTGGTCCGGATCGGCGGCGACAAGCCGCGCGACCTGGTGCTGGTGCGCGGGATCGAACCGTCCATGCGCTGGCGCTCGTTCTGCAACGAGCTGCTCGGCTTCGCGCACGAACTGGGCGTGGAGCTGGTGGTCATCCTCGGTGCGCTGCTCGGCGACACCCCGCACACACGTCCGGTCCCGATCAGCGGGACCACGTCCGACGCGGACCTGGCCCGCCGGATGGACCTGGAGGAGACCAAGTACGAGGGGCCCACGGGCATCGTCGGCGTCCTTCAGGAGGCCTGCACACACGCGGGTGTCCCGGCGGTCTCCCTGTGGGCGGCCGTCCCGCACTACGTCTCGCAGCCGCCCAACCCGAAGGCGACGCTGGCCCTGCTCAACCGCCTGGAGGACCTGCTGGACCTGCGGATCCCGCTGGGCGAGCTGCCCGAGGACGCGCGCGCCTGGCAGGTGGGCGTGGACCAGCTGGCCGCCGAGGACAGCGAGGTCGCCGAGTACGTCCAGACGCTGGAGGAGGCCCGGGACACCGCCGAGCTGCCGGAGGCGTCGGGTGAGGCGATCGCCCGCGAGTTCGAGCGGTATCTGCGGCGCCGGGACGGCGGCGGCCCGTCGTCCGGCGGGCACGCCACGGCGGAGGGCGGCGAGGGCGGCTCCTACCTGCGGGACAGCCCCAGCGGACGGACCCGCCCGCCGAAACCCCCGAAGCCGGAGACGGGGCCGGAGACGGAGTCGGAGGCGGGGCCGGACGGCGACGACGAGGACTCCTCGGAGGACTGAGCCGGACCACGACGGACCTCACCGGACGAGGACAGGATCAGGGGCGGCGCGCTGTGCAGCGCGCCGCCCCTGATGGCGTCGCCGGCCGGGTGCCGGCTTGCCGGAGAGCCGTCAGACAGCCACGCCCAGCAGGGCGTCCACGGCTCGCGAGACCAGGCCGGGAGCACCGGTGTCGGTGCCGCCGTGCTCCTGCTGGAGCGCCGCCCAGCGGTCGACCGCGGCGAGCGCGGCCGGGGCGTTCAGATCGTCGGCGAGGGCGTCGCGGATCTCCTCGACCAGCGCGTCGGCGGACGGGCCGTCGGGCCGGGAGACGGCGGAGCGCCAGCGGCCGAGCCGGGCCACGGCGTCCTGGAGGACCTGGTCGGTCCACTCCCAGTCGGAGCGGTAGTGGTGGGCGAGGAGGGCCAGCCGGATGGCGGCCGGGTCCACGCCGTCGCGCCGCAGCCGTGAGACGAAGACCAGGTTGCCCTTGGACTTGGACATCTTCTCGCCGTCCAGCGCGACCATGCCGGCGTGGACGTAGGCCTTGGCCATGGGGAACTCGCCGGTGAGCACCTGGGCGTGCGAGGCGCCCATCTCGTGGTGCGGGAAGGCGAGGTCGGAGCCGCCGCCCTGGACGTCGAAGCCCATGCCGAGGTGGTCGAGGGCGATGGCCACGCACTCGATGTGCCAGCCGGGCCGGCCGCGGCCGAGCGAGCCGCCGTCCCAGCTGGGCTCGCCCTCACGGGCCGCCATCCACAGCATCGGGTCGAGCGGGTTCTTCTTGCCGGGGCGGTCGGGGTCGCCGCCGCGCTCGGCGGACAGCAGCCGCATCGCGGCGGCGTCCAGGCGGGAGACCTCGCCGAAGTGCGGGTCGGACTCGACGGAGAAGTAGACGTCGCCGTCGAGTTCGTACGCCGCGCCCAGGTCCCGCAGCCGTTCGACCAGCGGGACGATGCCGGGTATCGCCTCCACGGCGCCGATGTAGTGCTTCGGGGGCAGCATCCGCAGGGCGGTCATGTCCTCGCGGAACAGGGCCGTCTCCTGCTCGGCCAGCTTCACCCAGTCGACGTCGTCACGCTGTGCCCGCTCCAGCAGCGGGTCGTCGACGTCGGTGACGTTCTGGACGTAGTGAACCTGCCGCTTGGTGTCGAGCCACACGCGCTGAACGAGGTCGAACGCGTTGTAGGTCGCCGCGTGACCCATGTGGGTCGCATCGTACGGCGTGATGCCGCAGACGTAGATACGGGCGACGGGACCGGGCTGGAGGGTGACCAGACCCCCGGTCGCTGTGTCGTGGATCCTCAGGTCGCGGCCCTGACCTGGCAGGGCGGGGACCTCGGAAGCGGGCCAGGCATGCATGTCATGAGCGTAACCGGACCGCGGTCCCGTCTACGAACCGGACCGGTCCGGATGACCGGTAAGGCGCTCTTGCGGGATCCCGGCGCGTGTGCTGGGTCACGCGCCGGGGGCCCTGCTCACACCGGTGGCCAGGGGATCGCCGGCCAGTCGCCGTTCGGTCCGGGGTGGGTGCCGGAGGCGAGGAGGGTGTCCACACGCGCGCGCGTGGCGTCGATCTCGGCCGGGGTGATCAGGCCGGCCAGCCGGACGGCGAGACGGCCGCCGTCGCCCAGGGCGTCCTTGAGGCCCTTGAGGACGTCGAGGGCCTCCGGGGGCAGGGGCTCGCCGGCCCAGCCCCACAGAAGGGTGCGCAGCTTGTTCTCGACGTTGAAGGTGACGCCGTGGTCGATGCCGTACAGCCGCCCCTGCGCGGTGGGCAGCAGGTGGCCGCCCTTGCGGTCGGCGTTGTTGATCACCGCGTCGAGCACCGCCAGCCGGCGCAGCCGCTCGTCGTCGGCGTGCACGAGCAGCGCCGTGCGGCCCTCGCCTACCTCGGCGAGGGCGATCGCCTTCCAGCCGGGTCCGGGTTCCTCGGCGTCGACCAGCGCGAGCAGCCCGGTGTCGCCGCCGTCGTCCTCGCCGTCGCCCTCACCGTCGCCCTCACCGTCGGCGGCCGCCTCGATCCAGAGCTGGACCATGCCCTCGCCGTACGGGCCGTCGCGCAGCACCGTGGGCGGGACCAGGCCCCAGCCGGTCGCCTCGGAGACCTCGTAGGCCGCCACCTCGCGGCCGGCCAGGGTGCCGTCGGGGAAGTCCCACAGCGGGCGCTCCCCGGCGACCGGCTTGTACACGCAGGAGGCTTCCCGGCCGTCGTGGGCGATCGTGCAGAACAGCGCCGCGTTCGAGGCGTCGCGGATGCGGCCGCGCACGGTGAGCTCGCCGTGGGAGAGCAGCTCGACGGAGGCCGCGTGGGACGCGGGCGTCACGCTCCGCGGCGGTATCCGTTCTGGCGCGGACATACGTGTCCTTCCGGGTCCAGGGGCAGGCTGCACAGCGGGCACGGCGGCCGCCCGGCGTTGACGACGTCGAGGGCGCGTTTGGCGAAGGCCCTCGCCTGGGCTCCGGTGAGGCGGACCCGCAGCATCGGGGGGCCGTTCTCCTCGTCCTGGAGCAGCCGCTCCTCGGCCTCCGCGAGGTCCTCCTCGGACTCGGCGTCGAGCTCGACGAGGGCCTGTGCCTCGACGATCATGCGCTGCTCTTCGCCGTCCCAGGCGAGCGCCATGGTGCCGACGCGGAACTCCTCCTCGATGGGGGTGTCCAGCGGGGCGGTGTCGCTGATCTCGGTGGGCGCCATCGCGGGGACGGAGGCGTTGCCCCCGCTGCGGCGCACGACCTCGTCGAGCAGCTCGTCCATGCGTTCGGCGAGCGCGGCGACCTGGGTCTTCTCCAGGGCCACGCTGGTCACCCGGGAGCCGGCGGTGGCCTGGAGGAAGAACGTACGGCGCCCGGGCAGTCCGACCGTACCGGCCACGAAACGGTCCGGGGGGTCGTAGAGGAACACCTGACGGGACACGTCCTGTCTCCATGGGAATCGTGGGAATCGAAAGGGACGGATCGAAAGGGACGAATCGAGAGAGACGTTGCTCGGGGGTCGGAGGCCGACGGGGACCGCTTCACCCTACTGCGGCCGACGATCACGGTGCGCCCGCGCCGCCTCCGACCGGTGCGTCGTCACCGGTCGGCTCCTCGCGCGGCGCCAGGGACCCGAAGTCGCCGGTGTCGCCGAGCCGCACGAGGAAGGGCCGCAGCCGGGTGTAGCGGATCGCGGTGACGGAACAGGGTTCGACGGAGATCCGCTGGAAGAGGTCGAGATGCAGACCGAGCGCGTCCGCGACGAGGGACTTGATGATGTCACCGTGGGAGCACATCAGGTATACCGCGTCGGCGCCGTGGTCGCGCTCCACGCGCGCGTTCCACTCGCGTACGGCCTCGGCGGCGCGGGTCTGCATCGCGCGCAGGGACTCGCCGCCGGGGAAGGCCGCCGCCGAGGGGTGCGCCTGCACCACCTCCATCAGCGGCTCGTCCTTGAGCTCGCTGAGCTTGCGCCCCGACCAGTCGCCGTAGCGGCACTCACCGATCCGCTCGTCGGTGTGCGCGGCCAGGCCGGGCCGGGCGTCCAGGAGTGGCTGTACGGTTTCCTGGCAGCGTTGCAGCGGGCTGGTGACGACCTCGGCGATCGGCAGCCCGGCGAGCCGGCCGGGCAGTGCGGCGGCCTGCTCGGTGCCGCGTTCGTCGAGGGCGACGCCGGGAGTCCAGCCGGCGAGCAGGCCCGCGGTGTTGGCGGTGGAACGTCCGTGCCTGACAAGGATCAGCGTGGGCATGCGGCCAGAGTAGGCGTACGGGCGGCTCCGGCGTCGGCCGGGCGAAGGGAGAACACACTCCGTGATCGTCGACTGTGGCATCTACCGTGACGGGCACCGCGCCGAGGGTCCGCGGGACTTCTCCGACGCCCTGGCCGAGGCGCGGACGGCCGGGGGCTTTGTGTGGATGGGGCTGCATGAGCCGAGCGCGGAGGAGTTCGACCTGGTCAGCGCGGAGTTCGGACTGCATCCGCTGGCGGTGGAGGACGCGCTGAAGGCCCATCAGCGACCCAAGATGGAGATCTACGACGACTCGTTGTTCGTGGTGCTGAAGCCGGTGATGTACGAGCCGCGCAGCGACGCCGTCTCGACCGGCGAGATCATGATCTTCCTCGGTGACTCGTTCGTGGTGACGGTCCGCCACGGCGAGGGTGTCGGGCTGAGCGTCGTACGGCGCCGCCTGGAACGGGAGCCGGAGATGCTCGGCAAGGGCCCGACGGCGGTGCTGTACGCGATAGCGGACTCGGTCGTCGACCACTACCTGGACGTGGCGACCGAGTTGCAGACCGACCTGGAGGAGCTGGAGGCGGAGGTCTTCTCCCCCGACCGGGGCAGCTCCCGGCACACGGCGTCCGGGATCTACAACTTCAAGCGCCAGATCACCGAGTTCCGGCGGGCCACGGGTCCGCTGGCGCTGCCGATGTCCCGGCTCGGCGGCACGGGCCAGAGCGCCTTCGCCACGGCCGTCCCGTTCGTGGACGACAAGGCGCGGCCCTTCTTCCGGGACGTCAGCGACCACCTCACCCGCGTCAACGAGTCCGTCGAGAGCCTGGACCGGCTGGTCTCGGACATCCTGTCGGCGCATCTGGCGCAGACCAGCGTCCAGCAGAACGACGACATGCGGAAGATCTCCGCGTGGGCGGCCATGGCCGCGATCCCGACGATGATCGCCGGGATCTACGGCATGAACTTCGAGCACATGCCCGAGCTGCACTGGATCTGGGCGTATCCGGCGGTGATCGCCCTGATGGCCGTCCTGGAGGTGCTGCTGTACCAGACGTTCAAGCGGCGGGGATGGCTGTGACGGCGGGGGCGGCGGCGACGGGGGTGGTGGCGGCCGTGCTCAGGCGTACTCGGGGGCCGGGGTGCGGGGACCGCCGAGGGCATCGCGCCGCTCGGGCATCGTGAGGGTGACCATGCGGTGCCAGCCGGCGAGGCGTTCGTAGGCGTAGACCGCGTGGATGCCGGCCGCCAGAAGGGCGGAGCGCGTCCGTGACCAGCCGAGGAGGCGGCCCATGCGGGCCATGACCGCCAGGCTCACGTCGCGGTGGACGCGGATCTCGGCGAGCGCGCAGGCGCGCAGGGTCCGCTGGATGGTGCGGCCGTGTCCGGCGGCGGCGAGGCGGAGCAGTTCCTCGTGGCAGTAGGCGAGGTGGTCGTCCTCGTCGCTCGCGATCATCTTCACGGCGCGGCCCAGCTCGGGGTGGTCGCCGAAGTGCCGGCGCAGCAGGTCCATCTGCTCGGAGGCGCGCTGCTCGGTGACCCGGCTGTGCGCGAGGTAGACGATGATGTCGGTGTCGGTGAGCGGCCGGTCGGACTTCAGGCGGTCGTGCGCGAGGCCGATGCCCCGCCGTTCCAGGAGCATGGTGTAGTCGGTCTCCGGGGGCACCGCGACCAGGTCCAGGCCCCGTCTGCGCAGCAGGGCGCGGAAGATCCGGCCGTGCTTGTCCTCGTCCGCCCCGTGGCGCGCGATCTTGGCGGCGAGTTCGCGGGCACTGTCCGGTGCGAGCGCGGCGATCCGCCCGTTCTCCCAGCCGCCCTGCGCCTCTCCGCCGGAGGCGATCGAGCAGAACAGACGGAACGACTCGTCGTGCTCGAGGATCTCCTGGAACAGACCCCTGGGTGAGAGCATCGTGGGCTACCTCCCTGCCGGACCGCCGCAGCGTCGCGAAGGACGAGTCAAGGCGAGTCAAGTGGGGGTGCGGGGGTGCCGCAACAGGTGCCGCGGGCGGGCTGCGCCGAACGGAGCAGCGGCATGCCGGAGCGGCCGGGGACGACGGGAGCGTAACCGCACGGTCCCGGGCGCGTTGTTCTCGGTGACGGCCGTGGCGGGGAAGACCCCCCGAGCCCCCACCACGGCCGCGGAAAGCTCGCGAAGGCCCCGCCCACGGGCCTTTTTGTTTGTCTTGTCCGCCTACGCCAGCCCGGCGCGCTCCAGGGCCTCGGTGCCGGCGCGGAGCGCGGCGATCCGCTCCTCCAGGGTGAAGCCCGCGGGGGCCAGGGTGAGCGTGGTGACGCCGGCCGCCGCGTAGGCCTGCATCCGGTCCGCGATCCGCTCGACGGAGCCGAGCAGCGTGGTCTGGTCGATGAGCTGCTGCGGGACGGCGGCCGCGGCGCCCTCCTTGTCGCCGGCCAGGTACTTGTCCTGGATCTCGGCGGCCTCCTTCTCGTAGCCCATGCGCTGCGCGAGCTGGTTGTAGAAGTTCTGCTTGCGGCTGCCCATGCCGCCGACGTAGAGCGCGGTGTAGGGGCGGAACGTGTCGGCGAGGCGGGCCACGTCCTTGTCCTCGCCGAGGGCGAGCGGCAGGGTCGGGCAGACGTCGAAGCCGTCCATGGTCTGCCCGGCCTTCTCGCGGCCGGCGCGCAGGTGCTTGAGGGCCGTCTCCTCGAGGTGGTCGGAGGAGGGGAAGATGAGCAGCGCGCCGTCGGCGATCTCGCCGGTCTGCTGAAGGTTCTTGGGGCCGATCGCGGCGATGTAGAGCGGGATGTGCTCGCGCTGCGGGTGCACGGTCAGCTTGATCGGCTTGCCGGGGCCGCCGGGCAGCGGCAGCGTCCAGTGCTCGCCCTCGTAGGTCAGCCGCTCGCGGGTCATGGCCTTGCGGACGATCTCCACGTACTCGCGGGTGCGGGCGAGCGGCTTGTCGAACCTGACGCCGTACCAGCCCTCGGAGACCTGCGGGCCCGAGACGCCGAGGCCGAGGCGGAACCGGCCGCCGGAGAGGGAGTCGAGCGTGGCGGCGGTCATCGCGGTCATCGCGGGCTGCCGGGCGGGGATCTGGAAGATGGCCGAGCCGACGTCGATGCGCTCGGTCTGCGCCGCGACCCAGGAGAGCACGGTGGCCGCGTCCGAACCGTAGGCCTCGGCCGCCCAGCACACGGCGTAGCCGAGCCGGTCCGCCTCCCGGGCGACGGCCAGATTGTCCGCGTCCATCCCGGCGCCCCAGTAGCCGAGGTTGATCCCGAGCCGCATACCGATCCCCTTACCCGCGAGTAACGTGTCCTGTGCGCCAGACCCTAGCGCGTGACCGTGGCCCACGGCAGGCCACGACGCGGGTGTGACCGGCGCCTCCCCTCGCGCCCGCCGGGGGGAAAGTGGGTTGTCCACAGGTAACCCACGGGCCAGTCGTGGCCAGTAATCTCGGCGTTCATGGAGCAGAGGCATCTCGGCCGTACGGGCCTGCGCGTGTCCCGCATCGGCCTCGGCACCCTGACCTGGGGCCGGGACACCGACGAGCACGACGCCGCGGACATGCTGAAGGCGTTCTGGGAGGCCGGCGGCACCCTCGTCGACACGGCCGACGTGTACGGCGACGGAGAGGCCGAGTACCTGCTCGGGCGGCTCATGGAAGGCCTCGTGCCCCGCCACGACCTGGTGATCTCGACGAAGGCGGGCAGCGTCCCGGACCCGGACCGCCGCTTCGACGGCTCCCGCGGCCATCTGCTGGCGGCGCTGGACGCCTCGCTCGCCCGGCTCGGCACGGACTACATCGATGTGTGGCACGTGCACGCCTACGACCCGTGCACTCCGTTGGAGGAGACCCTCCAGGCCCTGGACCTGGCCGTGAGCAGCGGCCGGGTGCGCTACGCCGGGGTCTCCAACTTCTGCGGCTGGCAGCTGGCCAAGGCGGCGACCTGGCAGCTGGCCGCGCCGGGCACCCGTACCCGGCTGGCCAGCACCCAGATGGAGTACTCGCTGCTCCAGCGCGGAGTCGAGCGCGAGGTGCTGCCGGCCGCGCTCGACCTGGGCATCGGGCTGCTCCCCTCCTCCCCGCTGGGCCGCGGCGTACTCAGCGGCAAGTACCGCAACGGGACGCCGGCGGACTCCAGGGGCGCCTCCGAGCACCTCGCGCCGTTCGTCGAGCCGTACCTCGACGACACCGCGAGCCGCATCGTGGACGCGGTGACCACGGCGGCGGACGGGCTGGCGGTGACCCCGCTCCAGGTCGCCCTCGCCTGGGTCCGGGACCGGCCCGGCGTGGCCGCCCCGATCATCGGCGCGCGCACCGCGCAGCAGCTCACGGCGGCATTGTCAGTGGAGGCGCTTAGTCTTCCTGACGAGATCTGCCGGGCGCTCGACGACGTGTCTGCGCCCGTGCACCGCTATCCCGATCACGACTGGAGCACGCTGTGAGCACGGAGCCGGAGACCACGGAGGGCACCGAGCCGGGGACCCGTGACACCGCTGCGCAGGACGCCGCCCCGAACGACGGCCCGGCGGCGGAGAGCACCGGCCCGGCGGCGGAGAACACCGGCTCGCCGGCCGAGGCCCCGGGCGCCGGCACCAATGGCGGCAGCGGCGCCGCGGACGACGACGGCGGCACCGCGGCCGGCGACGGCGGCGCCGCGGCCGAGAAGTCCGAGGCCGAGGCCGAACTCGCCGCCCAGCGGATCGAGCGGGAGCGGATCGAGCGCCGGAAGGCGGAGAAGAAGGGGCCGATCGAGAGCGGGAGCAAGCTCAGCGGCACGGCGGCCGATCTGCTCGCGGCGGTGCGGGCCGTGGAGAGCGGCGCGAAACCCGCCGCCCCCGCCTTCGCGACGCCCGAGCCGGAGCCGGTACGCCGCAGACCCGCCCCCGAGCCGGTACGGCGACCGGGGCCGGTGTCGGCCGAGGCGGCCACCGCGCCCGCGGCCCCCGCGCCGCAGACCGTCCAGGCCGTGCGTCAGGTGCTGAGCGAGGGCGGCGCCCCGGAGACGCTCGCCCTCCCGGCCGCCGCGGCCCTCGGCGAGGGCGCCGGGGAGCAGCTGCGGGCCGACCCCTGGCAGTTGCTGCGCGTCACGGGCGTACGGCCGGAGCAGGCCGACGGCTTCGCGCGGGCCCTGCTCGGCGCGGACTGCGGCCCCGACGACGAGCGACGCGGCCGGGCGTTCACCGTCTGGCTGCTGGAGCAGGCGGCCCTTGCCGGTCATACGTCCCTGGAGGCGCAGGCCCTCACCGCCGCCCTGGCCCAGCGCGGGGTGCCCGACCCGGACGCGGCCCTTCAGGGCGCGCTCGCCGAGGGCGACGCCCTGGTGTTCCAGGACGCCCTGGACGAGCCGGGCGCGCCTGCCGCCGAGGACGGCGACGAGGACGACTCGAGGCGCCCGGTGCGGGTCCTCGTCGGCCTGGAGCGGTACGCGCTCGCCGAGGAGAGCCTCGCCGACGGGCTGGCCCGGCTGGTCGACTCGGTGCCGAAGGAGGACGGCCCGGCGGAGGACTGGGAGCGGGCCGCCGCCTCGGCCCAGGGCTCCGCCGCCGAGCTGATCCGCGCGGTCGCCGCGCACGGCCTGGTGCTGCACACCGGCGGCGAGGCGTCCCGCGTCGAACCGGCCCGCCTGCTGGACGAGGCCCACCGTCTCGGGCTGCGCGCCTGGGCCGCCACCCACAGCCCGCTCGGCCGCGACGGCTTCGCGGAGCTGACCACCCAGGAGCGTGACCCCGCGCGAGCGGACGGCCCCGCCGTCGTCACCGTGGCCGGACTGCTCTCCGGCGGCGAGGGGCCCGGTCGGGACGCCGACGGCGCGCTCGATCTGGACCTGCTCGTCGTGCTCGACGCACCGCAGCTGGACGTGGAGACGGCGGCGCTGCTCGTGGAGTCGCTGCCGGACGGGGCGCGGCTGGTGCTGGCCGGGGATCCGGCGGTGCTGTGGTCCGTGGGTCCCGGGCGGGTCTTCGCGGATCTGCTGGCGGCCCGGGTCTGCCCGCACGTCGCCTCCCGGGTGCCCGACCCCGGACCGCTGGGCGAGCTGGTCTCCGGTATCGGCGTCGGCGAGCTGAACCAGGTGGAGGCGCCGGGCAAGGAGGTCGTGATCGTGCCGGTGCGGGACGCGGCCGAGGCCGTGCACCGGAGTGTGCAGCTCGTCGCCGACTCGGTGCCCCGGGCGATCGGCGTCCCGCCCGAGCAGACCGTGGTGATCACCCCCGGTCACGGCGGTGCGGCGGGCACCCGCGCGCTCAACGCCGCGCTCAAGGAACGCCTCAACCCGGGCCCCGGCCGGTTCGGCGGCTTCGACCCGGGCGACCGGATCGTCTACTCCCCCGTCCCCGGCCGGGTGCTGCCCGGCCATGTGCTGGGAGCCGACGCCGACGGCCTGCGTCTGTCGTGCTCCGGCGCCCCCGTGATGGTGCCGAAGGAGCGCGTGGACGGCTGGGTGCGGCATGGGTGGGCGCTGACCGCGCACCAGGCCGTGGGCGGCCGGTGGCCCGCCGTGGTCGTGGTGCTGCCCGGCGACGCGGCGCAGGCGCTCAGCCGGCCGTGGGTCTACACGGCGTTCGGCCGGGCGAGCCGTCATCTGTCCGTGGTGCACGGCGTGGAGCAGGCGCTTCCGCGCGCCGTGGCCGAGGTGCCGGCCAGACCCCGCACGACGAGGCTGCCCGTCCTGCTCGGCACGCAGACGCACGCACAGGCACCGGCACCCTCACCCGCACCGGGACCGGCACCCGCAGGGGACTGAGACGCGGCAGCGCCCGGGCGGTGGTCGCGGAATCCGCCTTCCGTGACCACCCCCGGCCGACGCCGGTCTCCTCAGCGCTCTCGCGCCTCCAGCGGCTCCAGTTCCTCGTCGTCCAGGCCGTCGTCCTCGTCGTCCTCGTCCTCGTCGAGCTCGGTGTCGAGGTCGTCGTAGTCCTCGATCTCGTCGTCCTCGACGTCGTCGCCCTCGTCCGGCCCGTCCTCGTCCGGTTCGTCCTCGTCCTCGTCCTCGTCCAGTTCGTCGTCGAAGACCGCGCTGACGTCGAAGCGGCAGACCACGCGCTGGGGATCGACGTGCTCGAAGGGCGCCTCGAGCCATTCGCCCGGGTCGGCCGGCTCGTCCGAGGCCGTGACCCACAGGGTCGAGTCGCCTTCTTCCAGGCCGAACTCCTTGTGCCGGGAGGCGATCTCGTCCGGTTCGAACTCGCCGAACAGGGTGCCGAGCGCCCCGTGCACCGTGCCGGAGGCGCCCTCGCCGATGCCCGTGCCGGTCTCGACGTCCGCGGCCTCCACACGCTGGGCCTGGGACAGCAGCCGCTGCGGCTCGACCACGGCGTAGTCGCGGCGGATCAGCACGCTGATCGCGTTCGGCTCCTCCGGACCCGTGTACGGCGGCAGCGTGTCGTCACCGGGGATCTCGAAGGGTGTGACCTCGTCGTAGCGGTCGTAGAGCAGCTCGTCGTACGCCTCTGCGGCCGCGGCCAGCTGGTTGAACGCCTCGTAGACGGCCGGGTCGTCCTCCCCCGACCTGCGTTCGACCGCGGCGAGATGGCGGTCGAGCGCGGCCTTGACCGCCTCGGCGGCGGCGCGTACCTCGGCAGCGGTGGGCTGCGCAGCATCAGACATAGTGCAGACGCTATCCGTACCGGGCCCCAGCCCGCACAATAGATGCGATGCCGGAATACGAATTTGTCGACGTGTACGTACCGCGCGGGGTTTCCCGCAAGGAGACGACGCGTCTGCTGACGGACCACGCCGAGTACGGACACTGGGAGTTGTACCGCCTGAGCCTGCTGCGCGACGGCAGCCGCAGGGTGCGGTTGCGCCGGAGGATCATCCGCCAGGTGCGCGCCACGTGGTGAGCTGAGACGGACCGGACCCCAGCGGGCCCCGCCGTACGCGGGGCCCGCTGTGTCGTGCACGCGCACGATGTGGCCGTCGGACGGGTCCGGGCACCCGCCTCACCGGACCGGGCGCCCTCCCGGGATCAGGCCGAAGCCCGCGCCTTGCGGTACAGCAGGGCACCGGCCAGCAGGGCGCCGGCGCCCGCCGGCAGGGCGAGCCCCATCGGCAGGTCGCTGCCGGTGTGGGCCAGCTGGGCCCCGCTGCCGGGCGCGGTGACGGTCTGCGTGCCCGGCTGGTTGACGTGCGTCGAGCCGCCGGGCGTGTTCCCGCCCGTGGAGGGCGGCGTGCCCGGGTGACCCGGCGTGCCCGGAGTTCCGGGGTGACCCGGCGTGCCGGGGTGACCGGGCGTCCCGGGATTCCCAGGGTGGCCGGGGTGGCCGGGGTTCCCCGGGTGGCCGGGGTGCCCCGGGTGACCGGGCGGGTTGCCGTGGCCGCCTCCCGGAGGCGTGTGGTGCCCGCCGGAGCCGCCCGCGTTGCCGCACTCGTTGCCCAGGGCGGCGTTGCCCACACCGATGACGTTGACGCTGTTGCCGCACGCGTTGACCGGTACGTCGACCGGCACCTGGACGTGGTTGCCGGAACCCACGCCCGGTGAGCCACCGGTGTGTCCGCCGGCGTGCGCGCCGCCGCCCGAGCCGCTGTGACCGTGTCCGCCGTGTC
This sequence comes from Streptomyces sp. NPDC006393, assembly GCF_040628575.1. Lineage (NCBI taxonomy): Bacteria > Bacillati > Actinomycetota > Actinomycetes > Kitasatosporales > Streptomycetaceae > Streptomyces > Streptomyces sp. NPDC006393. The sequence goes on along the minus strand of NZ_JBEXZD010000026.1, from coordinate 18,878 downwards.
CGTACCCGCCGTGGCCGTGACCGTCGTGCCCCGAGTCGCCGTACCCCCCGGACGAGCCGCTGCCACCGCCGTGGTTGACGCACGTGTTGCCCACCGCCGGGTTGAGCAGCCCGACGACGTTCACCGTGTTGCCGCAGACGTTCACCGGCACGTGCACCGGCACCTGCACGGTGTTGCCGGACAGCACGCCCGGCGAGCCGGACGCGGCACCGGCCGCGCCCGCGTCGGCGTGTGCCGCGCCGCTCGCGGCGGCGATGACGCCGGTGGCCGCGGCCACGGTCAGCAGGCCCTTGCGGGTGACCTGTCGCATTTGCTGAATCCCTGCCTTCGACTGTTCCTTGCGAACCTTCCGGAACGCGCGTTCGCGTCCGGCGGGAATCCGCCGTCGCGACCGCGCGAGAAAACCGGTCGGCCCCGGAGCGCATGGCGCGCGCTCCGGGGCCGACGGGTTCAGACCCCCCACGGAGTCGATGGAGTCAGACCCTCACGGGGCGGGCCATGACGTCACTTGTTGACGCAGGTGTTGCCGAAGGCGGGGTTCAGCAGCCCGATCACCGAGATCGTGTTGCCGCAGACGTTCACCGGCACGTGCACGGGCACCTGGATGACGTTGCCGGAGACGACGCCCGGGGACTGCACGGCGGCACCCTGGGCTCCGGAGTCGGCGGCGGCCAGGCCCGCACCCGCGAGGACCAGCCCACCGGTGGCAACCGCGGCAGCGACGACCTTCTTGATCATTATTCCTCCTAGTTGGCAATAGCGATCTCATGTTGCTGATCGCATTACCTGTAACGAGGAGGGAGTAATGGAGCTACGAGCTTATGGTCGCATTCACCCTTACCGGTCGTCGCCGCACACGCGGCCGATTATCGAGGTCAACCGCATGATGACCGGGGTCAGGACGCGTCGATGAACCGGTCCAGGACCCGCACGCCGAACTTCAGCCCGTCCACCGGCACCCGCTCGTCCACGCCGTGGAACATGCCCGCGAAGTCCAGCTCCGGCGGCAGCTTCAGCGGCGCGAACCCGAAGCCGCGGATGCCCAGGTCGTCGAAGGACTTGGCGTCGGTACCGCCGGAGAGCATGTACGGGATGGCCTTGGCGGCCGGGTCCTCGGCCAGCAGCGCGGACTGCATCGCGGCCACCAGGTCCCCGTCGAAGGTGGTCTCGACGGCCTTGTCGGAGTGCACGTCCTCGCGCTTCACCTTGGGCCCGAGGATGCGGTCCAGGTCGGCCAGGAACTCCTCCTCGTGTCCGGGCAGGAAGCGTCCGTCGACGTGGGCCGTGGCCTCGCCCGGGATGACGTTGACCTTGTAGCCGGCGCCGAGCTGGGTGGGGTTGGCGGTGTTGCTCAGGGTCGCGCCGATGAGCTTGGCGATGCCGCCGAGTTTGGCGAGGGTCCCCTCCATGTTCTCCGGGTCGAGCTCGGTGCCGAGGGCGTCGCCGAGTTCGTCGAGGAAGGCCCGGGTGGTCTTGGTCACCCGCACCGGGAACGTGTGCCGTCCGAGGCGGGCGACGGCCTCCGACAGCTCGGTGATCGCGTTGTCCCGGTGGATCATCGAGCCGTGGCCCGCCGTGCCGGCCACGGTCAGCTTCATCCAGTGCATGCCCTTCTCGGCCGTCTGGATGAGGTAGAGCCGCCGCTGCTCACTCACGGTGAAGGAGAAGCCGCCGACCTCGCTGATGCCCTCGGTGACGCCCTCGAACAGGTCCGGGTGCTTGTCGACCAGGTAGCGGGCGCCGTAGGTGCCGCCCGCCTCCTCGTCGGCGAGGAAGGCGAGCACGATGTCCCGCGGGGGCCTGCGTCCGCTGCGCAGCCGGTCGCGGACGACGGCCAGCGTCATCGCGTCCATGTCCTTCATGTCGACCGCGCCACGGCCCCATACGCAGCCGTCCGCGACCTCGCCGGAGAAGGGGTGGTGGGTCCAGTCGTCGGCGTTGGCCGGTACGACGTCGGTGTGGCCGTGGATCAGCAGCGCGGGCCGCGACGGGTCCTCGCCCTCGATGCGGGCCACGGTGGAGGCCCGGCCCGGGTGCGACTCGAAGATCTTCGGCTCCAGCCCCACCTCGGCCAGCTTCTCGGCGACGTACTCGGCGGCCTTGCGCTCGCCCGGCCCCGAGTGGTCGCCGTAGTTGCTGGTGTCGATCTGGATCAGCTCGCGGCAGAGGTCCACGACCTCGTCCTCGCCGGTGACGCCCCTGGCCGTGTCCGTCTCGCTCACGCTGCTTCCTCCCGCTGTGTACCGGTGGTCAGCCCATCCTCTCCCCTGCCCCGGTCCCAGCCCAAGAGCGGTCCCGTCCCGTCACGCGCCGTCACGCCCGTTCACAGCGGACCATGGGTTCCACCGGCGGTGATCGGTGATCGGGCACGCGCGAAAGCCTGGTAATGTTTACGTCGTCGCCGCGGGGAGAACCCGCACGGCACACACCCTGTCCGGGTGGCGGAATGGCAGACGCGCTAGCTTGAGGTGCTAGTGCCCTTTATCGGGCGTGGGGGTTCAAGTCCCCCCTCGGACACAGCGAGGAGCGGTGTCGACCGGAAACGGTCGGCACCGCTCTTTCATGTGCTCGCACGCGGCTCACACATGGGCCGGCGCCATATGGTCGGTGAACCAGTCGCGGGCCAGGTCGGTCACCTGTTCCAGTGCGCCGGGCTCCTCGAAGAGGTGGGTCGCGCCGGGCACGACGGAGAGCCGGCTCTCGCAGGTCAGCTGGGACTGGGCGGTTCGGTTGAGGTCCAGCACGGTGTGGTCGGCGCCGCCGACGATGAGCAGCGTGGGCGAGGTGACGACCGCCAGCCTGGGGCCGGCCATGTCGGGCCGGCCGCCGCGGGAGACGACGGCGGCGATGCGCGCGTCCGGTTCCGCGGCGGCCCACAGGGCCGCGGCGGCGCCGGTGCTGGCGCCGAAGTAGCCGATGGCGAGCCCTTCGGCGGCGCTCCGGCCGCGCAGCCAGCCGGTGGCGCCGGCGAGCCGGGCGGCCAGCAGCTCGGTGTCGAACACATTGGCCCGGTCGCGCGCCTCCTCCTCGGTGAGCAGGTCGAACAGCAGCGTGCCGAGGCCGGCCCGGTTCAGCCCGGCGGCCACGAACTGGTTGCGGGGGCTGTGCCGTCCGCTGCCGCTGCCGTGTGCGAAGAGCACGACGCCGGACGCGTCCGCCGGCACGGTCAGATGCCCGCCGAGCCGTACGGCGCCGGCCGCCACCTCGACCTCCTGGTCCACGGCCTCGGGGTCACCGCCGGACGCCTCCGTCACGGAAGGCCGCCGCCGCAGACAGGCGATGACGTCCTCGTCCTCGAGCTGGCCGAAGTCCTCGTAGAACTGGCCGACCGCGAAGAAGCCGGGCGGCGTGTCCAGGGAGATGAGCTCGTCGGCCTCCCCGGCGAGCCGTGCGGTCCAGTCCGGCGGTGCGACCGGCACCGCCAGCACGGTCCGCGCCGCCCCCCTGGCCCGTACCGTGCGGCAGGCGGCCCGAGCGGTCGATCCGGTGGCCACCCCGTCGTCGACCACCACGACGGTCCGGCCCTCGACGGCGAGCGGCGGGCGCCCGCCGCGGTAGCGCTCGGCGCGCCGGGCCAGCTCCTCGCGCTCGCGTTCCTCCACGCGCGACAGCGCCTCCGAGGGCACCCCCGCCTCGCGTACCACCATCTCGTCGACGACGCGCACGCCGTCCTCGCCGATCGCCCCCATGGCCAGCTCCGGCTGGGCGGGCACCCCGAGTTTCCGTACCAGGCAGAGGTCCAGTGGTGCGCCGAGCGCGGCCGCGACCGCCGCGGCGACCGGTACGCCCCCTCGGGGCAGCCCGAGCACCACGACGTCCCGGCCGGCGAGGGGCGCGAGGCGGGCGCCCAGTCGCCTGCCTGCTTCGTCACGATTCGGGAAGAGCACCGCTGAACTCCCTCACTCCCTGGGCGACCAGAGCGGAGCGGGAGGTGTCGCCTCCGGCGCTCCCATCGCCTTGATGTCGCCCGCGGCGTTGCGCAGCAGCTCGCGGCCGAGTGCGATCAGCGCCCGGCCGGCGGCGAGTTCGTCACCGATCTCGGGCACGGCCGAGTCGTAGGGGTTGCGGCGGGCCTCCGCGCAGGTCTCCACGACGTTGTCACCGGTGTCCAGGACGATCCGGGCCGTGGTCTCCGGGTCGTGCTCGGACAGGTACAGGTTCAGCCGCCACTCCTTGACGGACTGGAGCCGGCTGTCGACGGGTCGCGTCATCGTCCGTCTCCCCTCGGTTCCCGGGGCGGGACGCCGGCGCCGGTGCGGACACCGGCACACCGTTCCGCCTCTTCCACTGTGCCTCGCACGGCCGGTGACCGCACGGGTGTCCGACGTCGGCCGGGGCGGGGCGGTGTACGGCCGGGGCATGGCCGGGGCATGGCCGGGGCATGGCCGGGGCGCCGGCGGATGGCAGGCAGAATGTGGGCATGACCACGCGTTCCTGCCCGTGCGGGCTGTCCGAGCCGTACGAGAGGTGCTGCGGGCGCCACCACAGCGGTGCCGCCGCCGCGCCGACCGCCGAGGCCCTGATGCGCTCGCGGTACTCCGCCTTCGTACGAGGGGACGCGGGGTATCTGCTGCGGACCTGGCATCCGCGGACCAGGCCCGCGCGGCTCGACCTGGACCCGGGGATGCGCTGGACGGGCCTGGAGATCCTCGGCACGACGGAGGGTTCCGCGTTCCACACCACGGGCACGGTCACGTTCCGGGCGTCCTACCGGGGTGGTTCGCTGCACGAGCGCAGCCGGTTCGAGCGGGTCGACGGGGCGTGGGTGTACGTCGACGGGGACTTCCTGGAGTAGACCGCCGACCGGGGCGACAGGCAGCCGGCCGGGGCGTCGGGCAGCGGGCCGGGGCGTCGGGCAGCGGGGGGCTACGGCGCCAGGATGTCCAGTTCGTGCAGGGCGCCCACCGTGATCTCCTGGGTCAGCCGCTCCGCGCGCTCGGCGTCGCCCTCGCGGACGGCCTCGGCGACCTGGACGTGAAGGGTGACGGCGGCCGGGTCGGGGTCCTCGAACATGACCTCGTGGTGGGTGCGGCCGGCCAGGACCTCGGCGACGACGTCGCCGAGGCGGGCGAACATCTCGTTGCCGGAGGCGTTGAGGATCACGCGGTGGAAGGCCACGTCGTGGAACAGGTACTCCTCCAGCCGGTGGCCGCGTGAGTTGGCCACCATGCCGAGGGCGCACTCGGTGAGCTCGGAGCACTGCTCGGGCGTGGCGTGCTTGGCGGCCAGGCCTGCGGCGACCGGTTCGACCGCCGAGCGCAGCACGGTCAGCGAGCGCAGCTGGCGCGGCCGGTCGGCGCCGGCCAGACGCCAGCGGATCACCTGCGGGTCGTAGACGTTCCACTCCGACTGCGGGAGCACGGTCACGCCGACGCGGCGGCGGGAGGCGACCAGGTGCATGGACTCCAGGACCCGTACGGCCTCGCGCATCACGGAGCGTGACACGTCGAAACGCTGCGCCAGCTCGTCGGTACGCAGGACGCTGCCCGGCGGGTACTCGCCCGCGGTGATGGCGGGGCCGAGGGTGTCCAGTACATGGCCGTGCAGCCCCCGGCCCGGTGTGCTCATGCACTCAGCGTACGGGGTGGATCACGGATCTAAAAAGTCAGACTTATACGTCACAGACTCTTGAATTCGTCGTACCTAATGGGTTTCAGTGTGGCGACGCCGGATGTCGGCGTCCCATGTCGAGGAAGACAGCGAGGCAGTGATGCGCACCCCCCACGTCGTCGTGGTGATGGGCGTCGCCGGCACGGGCAAGACCACCATCGGTCCCCTGCTCGCCGACCGGCTCGGCGTCCCGTATGCCGAGGGCGACGACTTCCATCCGCAGGCCAACATCGACAAGATGACGGCCGGTGTTCCGCTCGACGACGACGACCGGTGGCCGTGGCTGGACGCCATCGGCGCCTGGGCGCACGGGCGGGCGGGTCTGGGCGGGGTGGTGAGCAGCTCGGCGCTGAAGCGGTCGTACCGCGACCGGCTCCGGGCGGCGGCCCCCGGCGTCGTCTTCGTCCATCTGACGGGCGACCGGAAGCTCATCGAGGACCGGATGACGCATCGTCAGGGCCACTTCATGCCGACGGCGCTGCTGGACTCCCAGTTCGCCACGCTCGAGCCGCTCCAGGCGGACGAGCGGGGCGTCGCGGTGGACGTCTCCGGGTCCCCGGAGGAGATCACCGCGCGCGCCGTGGCCGCTCTCGACGACCTCGACAGCTCCACGCGGCCGGCCCGGACCGAACCGTCCCCGCGGTAAGGCCTGTCCCCCACGGTCACCGACCGCCGCACCACCTGTCCCCACCGTCCCACTTCACCCAAGGGAAACCCGTGACCAGACTCAGCGTCGAGATGCTGGCAGCGGACGCGCCCCCGCCGATCACCTCGGCCGGACACGCTCAGCTGGGCATCGCCGTCCTGGCGGGCATCGCCGTCATCGTTCTGCTCATCACCAAGTTCAAGCTGCACGCCTTCCTTTCGCTGACCATCGGGTCACTGGTGCTCGGCGCGGTAGCCGGGGCACCGCTGGACAAGGCCATCACCAGCTTCACCACCGGCCTCGGCTCGACGGTCGCCGGCGTCGGCGTGCTGATCGCGCTGGGCGCGATACTCGGCAAGCTGCTCGCCGACTCCGGCGGCGCGGACCAGGTGGTGGACACGATCCTGGCGAAGGCCGGGGGCCGGGCGATGCCGTGGGCGATGGTCCTGATCGCCTCCGTGATCGGCCTGCCGCTGTTCTTCGAGGTCGGCATCGTGCTGCTGATCCCGGTCGTGCTGATGGTCGCCAAGCGCGGCAACTACTCCCTGATGCGCATCGGCGTCCCGGCGCTGGCCGGTCTGTCCGTGATGCACGGCCTGATCCCGCCGCACCCCGGCCCGCTGGTCGCCATCGACGCGGTCAAGGCCAACCTGGGCGTGACGCTGGCGCTGGGCATCCTGGTCGCCATCCCCACGGTGATCATCGCCGGTCCCCTGTTCTCCAAGGTGGCGGCCCGCTGGGTCGACGTTCCCGCCCCCGACCGGATGCTCCCGCAGCGCCCCTCCGAGGACCTTCAGCGGCGTCCTGGCTTCGGCGCGACGCTGGCCACCGTGCTGCTGCCGGTCGTGCTGATGCTGGCCAAGGCGCTGGTGGACATCATCTTCGACGATCCCACCAACATGACCCAGCGCGTCTTCGACGTCATCGGCTCCCCGCTGATCGCGCTGCTGGCCGCCGTGATCGTCGGCATCTTCACGCTGGGCCGCCCGGCCGGGTTCTCCAAGGAGCGGATCACCTCCACCGTCGAGAAGGGCCTGATGCCCATCGCGGGCATCCTGCTGATCGTCGGTGCGGGCGGCGGCTTCAAGCAGACGCTGATCGACTGCGGGGTGGGCCAGATGATCCTGGACATCTCCAAGGACTGGTCGATCCCGGCGCTGCTGCTGGCGTGGCTGATCGCGGTGGTGATCCGGCTCGCGACCGGTTCGGCGACCGTGGCGACCGTCTCGGCGGCCGGTCTGGTCGCCCCGCTGGCGGCCGACATGTCGACCACCCACGCCGCCCTGCTGGTCCTGGCCGTCGGCGCCGGCTCGCTCTTCTTCAGCCATGTCAACGACGCCGGCTTCTGGCTGGTGAAGGAGTACTTCGGGCTGAACGTCGGTCAGACGATCAAGACCTGGTCCGTCATGGAGACGATCATCTCGGTGGTGGCCGGCGCTCTGGTCCTGCTGCTGTCCCTGATCATCTAGAAGCAACCAGGAGCACAGCCATGACGGCTCACCCCCTCTTCGACATCGGCGGCCGTACGGCCCTGGTCACCGGCTCCTCCCGCGGGATCGGGCTGGCCCTGGCCCGCGGGCTGGCCGAGGCCGGCTGCACGGTGGTCCTGAACGGACGCGACGGCGAGGCACTCGCCAAGGCCGCCGCCGACCTGCCCGGCGACCGCGTGCACACCGCCGCGTTCGACGTGACCGACGGCGCCTCGGTGGCGGCCGGGATCACGGACGTCGAGGAGCGGGTGGGCCCGCTGGACATCCTGGTGAACAACGCGGGCATGCAACTGCGCGCGCCCCTGCTGGAGTTCACGGACGCGGACTGGCACCGGATCCTGGACACCAACCTCACCAGCGCGTTCCTGGTCGGCCGGGAGGCCGCCCGGCGGATGACGGAGCGGGGCCACGGCAAGATCATCAACATCTGCTCGTTGCAGAGCGAGGTGGTCCGCCCCGGCATCGCGCCGTACGCGGCGACCAAGGGTGCGCTGAAGATGCTCACCAAGGGCATGTGTGCCGACTGGGGCCCGTACGGGGTGCAGGTCAACGGCCTCGGGCCCGGCTACATCGAGACCGAGCTGACCCGGCCCCTCGTCGAGGACGAGGAGTTCAGCGCGTGGGTGCGCCGCCGCACCCCGGCCGGCCGCTGGGGCCGCACCGAGGACCTGGTGGGCGGGGTGCTGTTCCTCGCCTCCCCGGCCGCGGACTTCGTCTCCGGGCAGGTGCTGTACGTCGACGGCGGCATGACGAGTGTGCTGTGAAGAGGCCTGGGGAGGCGCGGGCGATGCGTGCGGTGGTGATCCACGGTCAGGGCGACCTGCGGGTCGAGGACTTGCCGGAGCCCGTGCCCGGCCCGGGCCGGGCGCTGGTCGCCGTCCGCTACGGCGGGGTGTGCGGCTCGGACCTGCACTACTGGCGGCACGGCGGGGTCGGCGACTTCCGTCTGAAGGAGCCGATGGTGCTCGGCCACGAGGTGGTGGGCACGGTCGTCTCCTACGGCCCCGGGGCCACCGGCCCGCGGCCCGGTACGGCGGTGGCCGTGCACCCGGCGACCCCGTGCGGGGCCTGCCCGGAGTGCGCGGACGGGCGGCGGAACATCTGCCGTGACACCCGCTACCTCGGCAGCGCGGCCCGCTTCCCGCACGTCCAGGGCGGTTTCGCGGCGCGAGTGACCGTGCCCGCCGAGCAGTTGAGACCGCTTCCGGCCGGACTGGCACCGCGCCGGGCCGCGCTCGCCGAGCCGCTGTCCGTGGCGCTGCACGCGCTGCGGCGGGCCGGCGAGGTGACGGGACGCCATGTGCTGGTGACCGGCGCCGGGCCGATCGGCTGCCTGGTGGTCGCGGCGGCGAAGGCGGCGGGCGCCGCCAGGGTGACCGTCACCGACCTGCTCCCGCGGGCGCTGCGGTACGCCTCGGCGGTGGGCGCCGACACGGTCGTGCGGGCCGACGACCCGGACGACGCCGGGTGGCCGCCGGAGGTGGACGTGGCCGTCGAGGCCTCCGGGGTGGCGGCCGGGCTGGACACCTGTCTGCGGCTCGTGCGGCGCGGCGGGGTGGTGGTCCAGCTGGGCATGCTGCCGCCCGGCCGGTCCCCGTTCGCCGGGAACCTGGTGGTCAGCCGGGAGATCGAGCTGCGCGGCGCGTTCCGCTTCGACACCGAGTTCGACGATGCCCTGCGGCTGCTGGCCGTCGAACCCGCCTTCGACGCGCTGCTCAGCACGGTGGTCGCGGTGGGCGACGCCGAGTCGGCGTTCGCGCTGGCGGCGGACCGCGACCGCTCGTGCAAGGTGCTGCTGGACTTCGGGGACTGAGCGGGCCTCATCCCTTCCACAGCGGGTGCTCGCTGTCCGCCCACTCCCTGCGCACCAGCCCGGTGCGCAGGCCCCGGCGGGCCTCCGGGTCGCCGAGGGCCATGCCGATGTGCCCGCCCAGGACGATGCCGATGGTCAGGGCCAGCCAGTCGTGGACGAAGGTGGCGCTGGTGCGCCACTGCAGCGGGGCCAGGTGGGTGAACCACATCAGCAGGCCCGTGCCGAGCATGACCAGGGTGGCCCCGGCGATCCAGGCGGCGTAGATCTTCTGGCCGGCGTTGAACTTGCCGGCCGGCCGTGCGGAGGGGCGCCGGTCGCGGCGCAGGGCGGCACGCAGCCACACCTTGTCGTGCGGGCCGAAGCGGTTGAGGAAGCGCAGGTCGGCGCGGAAGGCGCGGGAGGCCAGGCCCAGCAGGACCGGCACCGGCAGCGCGAGGCCGGCCCACTCGTGGACGCGGACGACCAGCTCACGGCGGCCCACGAGCACGGCGAGCTGGGGGATGTAGAGGCAGGCCGCCGTGACCACGCACACACCCATCAGCGTGGCCGTGGCGCGGTGCACCCACCGTTCGGCGGCGGTGAAGCGGCGGACGTCGGTGCCGGGCTGGGCCGCGGTCTCAGCTCGTAGGGGCATCGCCGCGTCCGTTCGAGCGGCCGACCCAGGCGTCGACGTCGTAACCGCGTTCCTCCCAGTAGCCGGGCTCGACCGCGTCGGTGACGGTGATGCCGGAGAGCCACTTGGCGGACTTGTAGAAGTACATGGGCGCGACATAGAGGCGGACGGGTCCGCCGTGGTCGTGGCCGATGTCCTTGTCCTGCATGCGCAGGGCCACCAGGACGTCGGCACGGCGGGCCTGGGCGAGGGTCAGGCTCTCGGTGTAGGCGCCGTCGAAGCAGGTGAAGCGCACCGCCTTCGCCGTGGAGCGGACCCCGGCGGCGTCCAGCAGACGGGAGAGGCGGACGCCCTCGAAGGGCGTGCCGGGCACCCGCCAGCCGGTGACGCACTGGACGTCGCGGACCATGCGGGTCTGGGGCAGGGCTCTGAGGCCGGGCAGCGTGTACGACGTCGGGTGGTCGACCAGGCCGTCGACGGTCAGCCGGTAGTCGGTGGCGTCCTTGTGCGGGACGGAGGCGGCGACCGAGTAGTAGCGGAAGCCGCCGCCGTTGGGCAGCAGGCCGGTCAGACCGGTGGGGTCCTTGCCGGAGGCGGCGCCGAGGACGCCCTCCAGTCCGCGTTGCAGGGTGGGCGCCGCGGCCACGCCGAGGGCGCCCAGGGCGAGGGTGCCGAGGAAGACGCGGCGGCCGACGGGGCGGCCCTCCGCCTCGGACGGTTCGGGGTTCACCCCTATATTCGAGCACCCGTGCCCCGTACGGGCCAGGGATCACGGGTGCCCGTCAGACTTCCGTCATCGTTTTCCGCGCCAGGGCGCCGAGCCGCCGTGCAGCCATGGCGCCACGGCGGCCTGGCACTACGAAGCCGTGGCGCCACGGCGGCCTGGCGCTACGACGCCGACTCGGCCGCCTTCTCCAGCTGGAACGCCTCGTTGCCGAGCCCGATCCCGGCGTGGGCCTCGGGGCGGCGGGCGCGCAGGACGGCGCCCTGCACGAGGCCGACCACGGCGGCCAGGCCGATGATGCCGGGCAGGACCCAGCTGAGCACCGAGTCCGGGCCGGTGCCGACCAGGACGTCGAAGTCCTTGACCGTGTAGAAGGCGATCACCAGCAGGGCGATTCCGGCCAGCGCGGAGGTGACCAGCCGCCAGGCCTGCGCGCCCGCCGCACCGCGCCGCGCGAAGAAGACGATCACCGACAGGGAGGCCGCCGCCATCAGCAGGATCACGCCGAGCGCGCCGATGTTGCCGCCCCAGGTGAACAGGCGCAGCACGGGGGCGGTCGGGTCGCCGGCCGGCTTGCCGTCGGTGACCGCGAAGGCGACCACCACGACCAGCGAGAAGACGGTCTGCGAGAGCGAGCCGATGGCGGGGGCGCCGCTGGCGCTGGAGGTCCGCCCGAACGCCGCGGGCAGCAGTCCCTCACGGCCCATGGCGAAGGCGTACCGGGCGACGACGTTGTGGAAGCTGAGCATGGCCGCGAACATGCCGGTCACGAACAGGACGTGCAGGACGTCCGTGAAGGTGCCGCCGAGGCGTGACTCGGTGAGCGAGAACAGCAGCCCGGCGCTCTCCTTCCGCGCGGTGCCGACGATCGCCGACGGGCCGGTGGCCACGGTGAGCGCCCAGCTGCTGATCGCGAAGAAGACGGCCACGCCGGCCACCGCGAGGAACATCACGCGCGGCACCAGGACGTGCGGGCGGCTGGTCTCCTCGGCGTACACGGGGGCCTGTTCGAAGCCGAGGAAGGCGGCGATGCAGAAGCACAACGCGGTGCCGATGCCGGCGCCGCTGAGGGTGTCCGGGTTGAAGGCGTGCAGCGACAGGCCCTCCTTGGCGGGGTCGCCGATCGCGGCCGCGTCGAAGATCACGACGAGTACGACCTCGATCACCAGCAGCACGCCCAGCACGCGCGCGTTGACGTCGATCTTCAGCCAGCCGAGCGCGCCGACGACGGCGACGGCCGCGAGGGCCGGTATCCACCAGGCGAGGGTGACGTCGGCGTAGGTGGCGAACAGGTTGGAGACCTCGAAGCCGAAGATGCCGTAGATGCCCGCCTGGAGGGCGTTGTAGGCGACGAGGGCGACGAGGGCCGCGCTCGCGCCGGCCGTGCCGCCCAGACCCCGCGAGATGTAGGCGTAGAAGGCGCCCGCGTTGTGGACGTGGCGGCTCATCTCGGCGTAGCCGAGGCTGAAGAGGACCAGCACCACACCCAGGATCACGAAGAGCAGCGGCTGGCCGACGATGCCCATCACCGCGAATGTGGTGGGCATGACACCGGCGACCACCATGAGCGGGGCGGTCGCGGCCAGGACGGAGAGCAGCAGGCCCCCCGTGCCGAGGCGGTCGGCGCGCAGTGCGCGCTCCTGCCCCTTGAAGGTGCTGATGCCGCCGCCGTCGGCGGTGGGTCTGCTCGTGCTCGAACTGCCCGTCGTCATCGGGGGATCGTCCTTTCGGCCTCGGGATCTCGGCTCGCGCTTCGGTCGTACTGCGTCGTGCGTACTGCGTCGTGCGTGCGGGCTTGCGGGCTTGCGGGCTTGCGGGCTACGGCTTGCGGGCTTACGACTTACCGGCGTGCGGGCTTGCGGCTTACGAGTCCGGCGCGTCACACGGCGCCGAGCGCACTGGCGCGGGCGGTGCGGAACGCGACGACCGGGTCCCGCTCGGGGTACGACCACGGTGCCGGGGTGGCGTGGTCCCCGATGCGGTGGAACAGGGCGGCGGCCTCGGCGCCCCGGCCCTCGCAGTACTTGGCGTGCGCGAGGTAGTTCAGGTCGACCATGCGCCGCGGGTGTCCCTCCTGCCCCCACTCCAGCCACCAGTCGAAGGCGGTCTTCATCACCTGCCGGGCCCGCCGGCCGGCCCAGTGCCCGGAGGAGACCGGGTCGGGCGGCGCGTGGCCGCCGGCGGCCAAGGCGCGGTACCGCTCGGCGTGGGCGACCACGGGCAGGATGGCCAGCGGCGAGTCGGCGGGCGCCTGCTCGGCGGCCCAGTTGGCGAAGTCGTAGACCTCGTGCAGCGGGTCCGGGCCCGCGGCCGCGTGGCGCTCGGCGAGCGCCGCCACCATCACATGGTGGGCGTGGTGGTGGTCGGGGTGGCGCAGGCGCACCTCGTCGAAGAGGCGGACCACGTCCTCCTCGGCGCCCAGGCTGCGCTCCAGCAGAAGCAGGCCGAGCCACGGGGTGGGGTCGTCGGGCGCGAGCGCGCTCGCCGACCGGCAGGCCTCGCGGGCCCGCTCGGGTCGCTCCTTGCCGCGCAGGGCGCTCTGGACCAGGCACAGGCCGAGCAGTGCGGAGGCGTCCGCGGACTCGGGTTCGGCGAGCAGCCAGTCGCGGACCCAGGGGGCGGCGTGCGGCTCCTGGGCGAGGACGGTGACGCGGTGGCCACGGCGGTCCCAGTCGTCACCGGTGCGGACCAGCAGCGCGCGGACCGCCTGCCACCGGCCCTGAGCCAACGCGGCGCGGGCGCCGACGAGTTCGGTGTCGTCGAGAGCGGCTTCGAAGACCTGAGCCGCACGCTTGCGGCCGCGGCCGAGGGGAGGCGGGGGTGGGGACACCGCGGGACTTCCTCACGCGCTCTTTACCTGTGCTGTGTTCAGACTGGGCTCATGTCGCCGCGGTGCCGTGGCCGTGTGGTGCGGTCGGTTCTGTTGTCCCGGCCGTCGGCCCGCCATCGACTGATCACGGAAAGCAAACCGTCAGCCCCTGCTCGGCGTCAAGGGCGATCGGCGCGTTACACGCGTCAACTGGACTAGTCCATGCGGCACTTGTGGCGGAAACCGACACCCGCGCCGTCCGGGCGGCCGCACGATCCGTCGCGGGGTCAGGTCCCGGGCCCCGCCTCACCCGTGTGGCCCACGCCATGGCGCGGGTCCGGGCCGCGTCGCACCATGGCCGTACGGCCGTGCCGTCGCCCCGGCGCGCGCGGCACCGTGGCCGGGCCGGACCGCCCGGATCCGGGTCCGCGCGGCGGCGGGCGGCGCCCCGGGACGCTACAGTCGGCCACTACGCACCCCGTGGCCCGACCGGATGATCGAGGTACGCAGCGTGTCGGTTCTGGTTCTGATTCTCGCCGTGAGCGCCGCCTGCTGCCTGGGCTTCGGTTTCGTGCTCCAGCAGAACGCGGCCCAGCGGGCGCCGCTCAGCGACTTCCTCTCCCCGCGGCTGCTGGTGGACCTGGTGAAAGTCCCCCGCTGGCTCGGCGGTCTCGGACTGATGATCGTCGGCATGGTGCTGGGCGCCATAGCGCTGGGCCGGGGCGAGATCTCGCTGGTGGAACCGCTGCTGGCGACGAACCTGCTGTTCGCGCTCGCGCTGTCCCGCAGACAGACCCGGCAACCGCTGGGCCGGCAGGGCTGGTGCGGACTCGTGCTGCTGGCGGGCGGTGTGACGGCGTTCATCCTCGGGGGCCAGCCACGCGCGGGCAGCGCGGTCACCGACCCGCTGCGCCACTGGCTGATCATCGGGATCGTGGTGGGCCTGGCCCTGCTGCTGACCACCTTCGCCAAGCGCTCCCGGCTCAGCTGGGGGCCGGTGCTGCTGGCGGTGGCCGCCGGGCTGCTGTACGGCGTGCAGGACGCGCTGACCCGGGTGAGCGGACAGCGGTTCTCGGCGGGAGGCTGGACGGGGCTGCTGACCGGCTGGCAGCCGTACGGGCTGCTGGTCATCGGCGTTCTCGGGCTGATCCTGGTGCAGAGCGCCTTCGAGACGGCGCCGCTGCGCATGTCGCTGCCCGCGCTCACCGCCGCCGAGCCCCTGGCCGGGATCGCCTGCGGAGTGGGCTTCCTCGGCGACCGGCTGCGCACCGACATCGGCGCGCTGACCTGGGAGGCGGCCGGCCTCGCCGCGATCGTCACGGGCATCGTCCTCCTCGGCATGCACCCGGCCATGCCCTGCGGCCCGGCGGTGCGCACCGAGCGGCGCGACCTCCAGCACCGCTGACCGCCGGTACCTCTGACCGCCGGCACCCCTGGCCTTCGGCCGTTCGCGGCGGCCACTGCTTGGATGTCGGTATGAACCCTACGGAAAACCCCGCGGACGAGATTCTCGACATCGTCGACGGCGACGACCGGGTCGTGGGACAGCTCCCGCGCGGCGAGGTCTACCGCAAGGGCCTGCGCCACCGCTGCGTCTTCGTGCAGGCCCGGGACGCCGGCGGCCGGCTCTTCGTGCACCGCCGCACCGCGACCAAACTGGTCTTCCCCTCCCTCTACGACATGTTCGTCGGCGGGGTCGTCGGAGCGGGCGAGAGTTATGACGACGCGGCCCTGCGCGAGGCCGAGGAGGAACTGGGGGTGACGGGGCTGCCCCGGCCGGAGTATCTGTTCAAGTTCCTGTACGACGACGGTGCCGGCCTCAGCTGGTGGTCGGCGGTGTTCGAGGTCCGCTGCGAGCTGCCGGTGCGGCCGCAGGCCGAGGAGGTCGCCTGGCACGACTTCCTGCCGGAGGACGAGGTGGAGCGCCGGCTGGGCGAGTGGGAGTGGGTGCCGGACGGTCTCGCGGCCTACGAGCGGCTCAGGGCCCACCGGTCCGCCCCGGCCGAGTAGGGTCCCTCGCGTGATCGAATTCGTACGGAACGCCCGCCTGTGGTTCGCCCCCGAGGAGGTCAGACAGGAGGGCAGCACCCCCGACTACCGCTTCTCGCTGGCCAACGAGCGCACGTTCCTGGCCTGGCTGCGCACCGCCCTCGCCCTGATCGGCGGCGGTTTCGCGGTGGACCAGTTCCTGCCGGACCTGCGCTGGGGCTGGCGCATCGGCCTGGCGCTGGCCCTGCTGGCCGTGGGCGTGCTGTGCTCCCTGCGCGCGATCAACCACTGGGTGCGCTGCGAGCGGGCCATGCGGCGCGGCGACGATCTGCCCACCTCCCGCTTCCCGGCCCTGCTGAGCCTGGTCGTCGCGTTCGTGGCCGTGGCCATGGTCGTGGTGGTCCTCGCCGGCTGGGCGGGCTGAGATGGGCGCGACGAGCGGTGCGGCGGGGGCCGGCGGGGACGCGGGAGCGGCGGGGGCGGGCGGTGACGCGGCGGACGGCGCGGGAGCGGCGGGCGCCGTGCGGGACCCCGGGCTCCAGCCGGAGCGGACGCGGCTCGCCTGGCGGCGTACGACGCTGTCCAGCACCGTGGCCGCCGTACTGGCCGTGAAGGCGGCCCTGCACGGCGGCGTGTCGAGTGCCGGTGCCGTGGTCTGCGGTCTGTGCTGTGCGCTCTGGCTGGGCTTCCTGCTGGTCGCCCAGTTCCGCATCCACTGCCTGGCGCGGACGCCCGTCCCGCCGGCCCTGCCCCCGCGGCTCGCCATGGCGGCGGTGCTGTGCACGGCCGGCGTGGCGGTGTGCGCGGTGGCCCTGATCGTCTAGATCCCGCCCCTGCCGGACGGGATCAGGGGCGCAGGGCCCTCAGCAGCAGGTCGGCCAGGTGGTCGGCGACCTCCTGCGGGGAGAGCGGGCCGTCGGGGCGGTACCAGGTGGACAGGTGGTGGACGGAGCCGAAGTGGTAGTCGACCACCAGGTCGGCGGGCGTGGCCGTGGAGAACACACCCTGTTCCTGGCCCTCCTCGATGAGCGCGCGGAAACGCTCGTGGTAGCGCCGGCGCTCGGCGCGCACCTGCTTGTTCTTCTCCGGGCTGAGGTGGTGCATGGAGCGGAAGAAGATCATCGCGTCGTCGAGGTTCTCGATGGTCGTCACCACGACGTCCGCCGCCGCGCCCCGCAGCCGCTGCTCCACGGGGGCGTCCATGCCCGCGAAGTGGTCCAGGCGCTCCTGCTGGACCCGCAGCACGCGCGCGTACACCTCGTGCAGGAGGTCGTCCTTGGAGCCGAAGTAGTGGTAGAGCGCCCCCTTGGTGACGCCGGCCGCCTCCACGATCTCCTGGACCGAGGTGCGGTCGTAGCCCTGCTCGGCGAAGAGCCGGGTGGCGGCCGCCAGGAGCCGCTGCGGCACAGGAGTCCCGGCTGAGTCCGTCGTCCTGGGCACTGCCGCCACCTGCCTTTCCGTTCTGCTGCTAGTCAGTCGTCGCTACGGGAACGCAGCTCCCGACGGAGGATCTTCCCACTCGCCGTTTTCGGCAAGTCGGGCAGTATCTCCACCTGACGCGGGTATTTGTAGGCGGCCAGTCTCTCCTTGCAGTACACCGCGAGTTCATCCGGGTCCGCCGTGGCGCCCGGACGCAGGCTGATGTAGGCCTTCACGGTCTCCCCGCGGTAGCCGTCGGGCACCCCGA
This sequence comes from Streptomyces sp. NPDC006393, assembly GCF_040628575.1. Lineage (NCBI taxonomy): Bacteria > Bacillati > Actinomycetota > Actinomycetes > Kitasatosporales > Streptomycetaceae > Streptomyces > Streptomyces sp. NPDC006393. The sequence goes on along the minus strand of NZ_JBEXZD010000026.1, from coordinate 1,497 downwards.
CGACGGCAGCCTCGCGCACCGCCGGGTGGGTGTAGAGCACGTCCTCGACCTCGCACGGCCACACCTTGAAGCCGGAGGCGTTGATCATGTCCTTCTTGCGGTCGACGACGTACAGCCAGCCCTGCTCGTCCATGAACCCGATGTCACCGGTGCGCAGCTCGCCGCCGGGGAAGGTCTCGGCGGTGGCTTCCGGACGCCGCCAGTAGCCGGGCACGACCTGCGGCCCGCTGACGACGATCTCGCCCGGCCGGCCGAAGGGCACCTCCCGCCCCTCGTCGTCGACGATCCGTACCACGGTGTCGGGGCCCGGCACGCCGACCGCGAGCGTTCCCGAGACCGGGTCCACGGGGGCCTCCCGGCCCGGCGGCACGGAGGCGCAGGGAGCGGTGCACTCGGTGAGGCCGTAGCCGTTGCGGATGTACGGCCCGAAGCCGGCCCGGAACTTCTCCACCAGCGCGGGCGGCAGGGGCGCGCCGCCGGAGGAGATGACCTCGAAGGAGGAGAAGTGGTCCGGGGCGACGGCGGGGTGGGCCGCCAGCGCCATGAAGGCGGTCGAGGGGCCGACCGTGTAGTGCGGCCGGTGCTCGGCGAACGCGTCCAGGACGACGCCCGCCTCGAAGCGGTACGCCAGCACCAGCGTGCCCGCGCTGTTCAGGCAGGCGCCGAACTGGCAGACCATGCCGGTGATGTGGAACAGCGGCGCGAGCGCGAAGTAGACCGGTGCCTCGGGCAGGCCCAGGCCGGTGCGCTGCCGTTCGGCGTTGTACATGATGTTGGCGTGCGTGTTGGTGGCGCCCTTGGGGGTGCCGCTGGTGCCCGAGGTGTAGCTGATCAGGGCGATGCCGGCGGGCACGGGGGCGCGGCCCTCGGGCGCCCGGTGGCCGGCGCGGGCGACGGTCACCAGGTCGTCGGCGTCGGCTGCCTGCGGCAGCCGTTCGAAGGTGAGCACGCGGGCGTCGTCGCGGGTCTGGAAGTCCAGCTCGCAGCCGGTGAGCACGATCCGCACCGGGGAGTCGGCGGCGGTGTCGCGCAGATACGACTCCCAGGCCCGGTCGGAGCAGATCAGCGCGGCCACCTCGGCGTCCTTCAGGACGTGGGCGACCTCGGCCGACTTGTACATCGGGTTGACCGGGACGACGGTGGCGCCCGCCTTCCAGGCGCCGAGGACGGCGAGCACGAAGTGCGGGGAGTTCTGGAGCAGGACGGCCACCCGGTCGCCCGGCCGAAGGCCGCGCGCGGCGAGGTGGCCGGCCACCGAGTCGCTGAGCTCGTCCACCTCGCGGTAGCCGAGGCGGGCGTCGAAGTAGGCGAGGAAGGTGCGGTCCGGGGCCTGGGCGGCGGACCGGCGCAGGGCGTGCACGAGCGAGTCGGCGGGGTCGACCGGGGCGCGCTGGGCCTCGTCGAGCAGGTGGAGCCAGGGCTTGGCCGCGTAGCGGGAGGCACTCGTGCCGGTCACCGGGTCTCCTCCCACCTGAGCTGGATGCGGTTCATGTTCGT
>NZ_JBEXZD010000025.1:0-78180 GCF_040628575.1 Streptomyces sp. NPDC006393 | reverse complement strand
TCGGGTCGGCCGGGGTGAACGCGGTGAGCAGCTTGTGGTCGCCGCCCAGGGCGTCGAGCTGGACGCGGAACTCGTGGATCAGCGCGGCGAAGTTCGCCTTGTCGTCGGGGCTCCAGTGGTTGCCGGGGTGCCCGTCGGGCGAGCCGGGCCACTCCCAGTCCAGGTCGAAGCCGTCGAAGATGCCGGCGGCCACGCCCGGCCCGCCCGCGCCCTCGTAGGCGGGCAGATTGCCCTTGATGTACATGTCGATGCAGGACGTGACGAACTTCTTGCGGGACGCGTCGGTCTTGGCCACGTCGGAGAAGTACTTGGAGTACGTCCAGCCGCCCAGCGACTCGACGACCTTGAGGTGCGGGTACTTCGCCTTCAGCTCCTTGAGCTGGTTGAAGTTGCCGCGCAGCTTGCCCCAGCCGTCGTCGGCCTGGCCGTTGACGGACTGGGCCGCGGAGAAGGCCCGGCCGTAGTCGGCCTCGGCGTCACCGGCGCCGTCGCCCTGGCTGGGGTCCTCCGGATCGGCGGTGGTGCCCTTGGTCACGCCGTTGAGGCAGGTCAGGTTGACCGGGTCGATGTTGCCGAACGCGTAGTTGACGACGTCCAGTTTGGCCGCGGCGCCGGAGGTGTCGAGGTTCTTGACGAAGTACTGGCGGCCGTAGATGCCCCACTGCACGAAGTACCCGACCTTGGCGTAACCGCCGTCGCCCACCGGGTCCTTGGTGGTGACGGTGACCGCGTTGCTCGCGGGGGAGGAGTTGTCGGCCAGGTCGCGGGCCTTGACGGTGAAGGTGTAGGCGGTGGTGGGCATCAGGCCGCTGACCGTCGCGGTCCTGGTGTCGGCCGGGACGGTCGTGGCGAGCGTCGAGCCCCGGTAGACGTCGTACGCGGCCACACGGTTGTTGTCCGTCGCCGCGCCCCAGGACAGCTGCACGGTGCTGGAGGTGACGGTACCGGCGGTGAGGCCGCCCGGCGCGGTCGGCGGGACGGTGTCGGTGGACGGGTCGAAGGTCTTCGCGGTGACCGGGTCGCTGAGTGCACCCACGTTGCCGCGGGAGTCCTTGGCCCGGACGGTGAACTGGTAGGACGTGGCCGGCGACAGGTCCTGGACGACCGCCTGGGTGGTGCCGCTGGAGGCGACCACGGTGCTGCCGCGCAGCACGTCGTAGGAGGCCACCGGGAAGTCGCCCTTGGCCGCGGCGTTCCACTTCAGCGTCACGGTGTGGGCGGTGGCGTCGGCGACCGCGACACCGGTCGGCGCCGCGGGGGGCGTGGCCGGTGAGCCGTCGCACTTGGCGCCGTTGATGATGCAGCCGGTCGGCGCGGACATCGGCCCGGAGGCGGTGAAGGTGTAGCTGTAGGGGTAGGTCGAACCGCCCGCCGGGATGGTGGAGTTGTAGTAGGCGGGCAGGGCGGTGACGTGCGTGCCGCTGGTGGTGTGCGTGCCGTACATGTCGCTGGTGATCGTCACGCCGGCCGGCAGGTCGAACTCCAGTGTCCAGCCGTTGACCGCGGTGGACGTGCCGTTCTTGACGGTGTAGGTGCCCGTCCACGAATTGCCGCTGCCGGTGCTGCTGAACTCCGCGGTCAGCGCGCCGGCCGCCTGGGCCGCGGGCGCGCCGACCGCGGTGAGCCCGGCCAGCGCCAGGGCCAGCGTGGCGAGCCCGGCGGCCAGCCGCCGCAGCGTCCGCGCGGGTGTTCGGGGGGATCTCGGGGGTCTGAGCCTTGACGACATCGTTCTCCTTGGTCGTGGGAGACGCCGGTACGGCCCTGGGCGGGGCCGCGCACAGAGCCGTGCACGCGGAGAGGGGCCCGGTCGGGAGCGGCCGGACGCGGGCCGCGGCCGCGATGAGGGAGGCCGGACGCGGCAGCACGCCGGGTCCGGGGGAGGCCCCGCACCCGGCCCGCCTCTGCGCTGGGTGGTGCCGGACTCCCAGGACAGCCGACGGCCCCGGGCGCGGGCAATGCATCGGCCGAATAATTGGACTGAACCAATCCGGCCAACCGGGGCGACTGCGGTCCTGTTGTCGCTGGCAGGAAACGTCTAGACCAATCCGGAAAGAAATTACCTTCTCTTGACGATGCGGTGGCGTGTCGCGGCCTCCGGGAGCGCCGGACCGTCGCATCGGGTCGAGTTCGCCCGCGGCCGGCGGTGAGAGGACGGTAGGCGGCCACCCCGGGTTGCCCCGGGTCGGTGAGAGCCGGGTAAAAAGGGTGATCGTAGGCCCGCTCGCCCGGCTCGCACCGCTGTGGCCTTGGCAAACTGGACGGGTGCCTCAGACTGTGCTGCTCGCCGAAGACGACCGCGCCATCCGCCACGCCCTCGAGCGGGCCCTGACCCTGGAGGGCTACGAGGTGACGGCGGTCGCCGACGGCGTCGAGGCGCTCGCACAGGCCCACAAGGTCCCGCCGGACGTGCTCGTCCTGGACGTGATGATGCCGGGGATCGACGGGCTCCAGGTCTGCCGGGTGCTGCGCGCCGAGGGCGACCGCACCCCGATCCTCATGCTCACCGCCCTGGTGGAGACGGCCGACCGGATCGCCGGTCTGGACGCCGGCGCCGACGACTACGTCGTCAAACCGTTCGACGTGGAGGAGGTCTTCGCCCGGCTGCGCGCCCTGCTGCGCCGGACCAGCCCGGCCGGCACCCCCGCGGCCGGCGGCCCGGCCGAGGACGCACCGGCGAAGGGGGTGCAGCTGCCCGCGCGGCAGGTCGAGGCGGCCGGGATCCGCATGGACCTCCAGGCCCGCCGGGTGTGGCGCGGCACCCGCGAACTGGAGCTGACCCGCACCGAGTTCGAGCTGCTCGAACTGCTGGTCCGCAACGCCGGGATCGTGCTCGACCACTCCACCATCTACGACCGCATCTGGGGCTACGACTTCGGTCCCGGCTCCAAGAACCTCGCCGTGTACGTCGGGTATCTGCGCCGCAAGCTCGACGAGCCGGGCGCGCCGCAGCTGATCCACACCGTGCGCGGGGTGGGTTACGTGCTGCGGGAGGACTGAGTGGGCCGCCTCGCGCGGCTGTCGGCCCGACCGCGGCCCCGGCTGTCGTCGCTGCGGACCACGTTCGCGGTGACGTTCGCCGTGGTGACCGCCGCCGTCACCATTCTCGTCGGCATCCTGTCGTACAGCTCCGCCGCCCGTCTGGTGCGGGTGGACCAGCAGTCGGTGTTCACGCAGGTCGTGCAGGACGTGCAGGACGAGGTGCGGCGCTACGACCGCATGCCCGAGGACTTCTCCTCCTCCCGCCCCGGCCACGAGGTGGTCCGGCCCAGCCGCACCGACGTCCAGGTGCTCGGCGACCGCGGGCAGATCGTGGACCACGGCAGCCCCCAGCTGCCCGTCACCGCGCGGGACCGGGCGACCGCGGCCGCCGCCACCGCCGGCAGGACCATCGAGTACCGGGACGTGGTCGTCGCCGACGACGTGTACCGCATCGCGACGGTCGCGCTCGGCGACGGCCGGGGCGCCGTGCAGGTGGCCCAGGAGTTCAGCGACACCGAGGACCTGCTGCGGGCGCTTCAGCAGCGGACGCTGATCCTGATGGGCGTCGTGGTCATCGCGGCCGGGCTGTGCGGCTGGTGGCTGGCCCGGCGCATCACCCGCCGCCTGGTGGTGCTCACCGCCGCCGCCGAGGACGTCGCCCGCACCCGGCGGCTCGGCGTCCAGGTCCCCGTCACCGGCTACGACGAGGTGGGCCGCCTCGGGCGTTCCTTCGACCGCATGCTGGGCCGTCTCGCCCAGTCCGAGGAGGACCAGCGCCGGCTGGTCCAGGACGCCGGGCACGAGCTCCGCACGCCGCTGACCTCGCTGCGCACGAACATCTCGCTGCTGCGCCGCATCGACGAACTGCCGCCCGAGACCCGCGAGGAACTGGTCGCCGACCTCACCCAGGAGGCCCGCGAACTCACCGACCTGGTCAACGAACTGGTCGACCTCGCGGCCGGCCAGTCCGACGCCGAGCCGCCCCAGCGCGTCGACCTGGCCGAGATCGCCGAGGACGTGGCCGGTCTCGCCCGCCGCCGCACCGGACGCGAGATCGTGGTCCGCGTGAGCGGCGACACCACGACCGACGGCCGCCCCGCCATGCTCCAGCGGGCGGTGTCCAACCTGGTCGAGAACGCCGCGAAGTTCGACCGGGACGGCACGGCACCCATCGAGATCGCGGTCTCCGGGCCCGCCCGGCCGGGCACGGTCCGCGTCGAGGTCCTCGACCGCGGGCCCGGGATCGCCGCGGGCGACCTGATCCGCGTCTTCGACCGCTTCTACCGTGCCGCCGACGCCCGTTCGCTGCCCGGCTCGGGCCTCGGCCTGTCCATCGTGCGCGAGGTGGCCCTGGCCCACGGGGGCGCACCGTTCGCCTTCCCGCGCGAGGGCGGCGGAGCCGTGATCGGGTTCACGGTGGGGGCGGAACGGGACCGTACCCGGGACTGGGACCGTACCCGGGACTGGGACCGGGACCGTGACCGGCGGCGCCACGAGGGTGGCGGGACCTGACCTGCGGCGATGCGGCCGCGCCGCGTCGACGGCGAGGCGGCACTCAGGAGGCCGAGCCGACCTTGGTGCCGGTGTCCTTGCTCTCCCTGGCGTCCCTTGCCTCCCTGGCGTCCCTGGCCTTCCTGGCGTCCCTTGCCTCCCTGGCGTCCTTGGCGTTCTTGGTGCCGGGCGCCGGACGGGGCTCCCGGCGGCGGGTGAGGGCCGGCAGCGCGGGCGGGGTGAGGAAGCCCTCCGCGCGGGCGCTGGCGATGCCGATGCGCGGCAGGTCGGCGCTCTTGGCGAACAGCAGGAAGCGCGGCTCCCAGACCGGCCGGTACTTGGCGTTGGCGCGGTACAGGGACTCGATCTGCCACCAGCGGGAGAAGAAGGTGAGCACCGAGCGCCACAGCCGCAGCACTGGCCCGGCGCCGAGCCGCGCACCGCGTTCGAAGACCGACCGGAACATCGCGAAGTTCAGCGAGACCCGCCGTACGCCGATCTCCCCGGCGCGCAGCAGCAGTTCGACGATCATGAACTCCATCAGGCCGTTCTCGCAGGCCCGGTCACGGCGCATCAGGTCCAGGGAGAGCCCGTGGCCGCCCCACGGCACGAAGCTGAGCAGCGCGCGCGGCTCGCCGTCGGCGTCCCGGCACTCCAGCATCACGCAGCGGCCGTCGGCCCGGTCGCCGAGCCGCCCGAGCGCCATCGAGAAGCCGCGTTCGGTGGCGCCGTCGCGCCAGCGGTCGGCACGGTCGACGAGCAGGGCCATCTCGTCGTCGGGGATGTCCTCGTGGCGGCGGATGCGCACGGTGTAGCCGGCCCGGCGGACCCGGTTGTGGGCCTGCCGTACGACCCGCATGGCCCGTCCGTCGAGGCTGAAGTCGGCGACGTCGACGATGGCCTCGTCGCCCAGTTCGAGGGCGTCCAGCCCGTGCCGGGCGTAGATCGTGCCGGCCTCCTCGCTCGCGCCCATGACGGCGGGCGTCCACGCGTGCCGGCGGGCCTCGGCCAGCCAGGCGTCGATGGCGCCCGGCCACGCCTCGGGGTCCCCGATGGGGTCGCCGGAGGCGAGGCTGACGCCGCCCACGACCCGGTAGGTGACGGCGGCCTTGCCGGTCGGGGAGAAGATCGCGGCCTTGTCGCGGCGGAGCGCGAAGTAGCCGAGGGAGTCGCGTTCGCCGTGCCGGTCGAGCAGTTCGCGCAGCCGCTTCTCGTCCTCCCCGGTGAGCAGGTCACGGCCGCGGGGGGAGCGGAAGCAGGCGTACAGGACGAGGAGGAAGGTCGCCGCCGTCAGCGCGTTGATGGCGATGTCGACCAGGCGGGGCGCGTGCACCTCGGGGACCCGGTCGGCGAGCGGGCCGACGCTGATGCCGCGCAGCAGGACGTAGACGATCTTCTTGCCGAGGGACGCGCCACCCTGCGCCCTGTTGGTGGCGCCGACCAGCCACGTGCCGACGGCGCCGGTGACGAGGAGCCCGGCGGCGCCGACGGCGAGGGCGAGGCGGGGGTTGGAGCGGTCGCCGATGGCGTTGAACTCGCGCCGGCCGATCAGCAGCGCGGCCACGAACAGGCCGGTGAGCGCGGCGGAGAGCCAGTTGAACAGGTGGTCCTGGAAGCGGTCCTGGGTGAGGGCGAGCACGTAGAGCGCGAAGAGCGGTCCGGCGAGCAGCAGGTTGAACACCCAGGCCGCGCGCTTCCGGCGCCGCATCACCATGGCCAGGAACAGCGCCAGCGCGGCGGAGACCAGGCCGGCGGTGGCCAGGTACGGGGTGAAGAACTCGCCCGCGTTGTGCTCGTGGACCTCCTCGCGGAACGGCAGCGAGAGCACCGCGACGACGTTGAGCACGGCGAGCAGCCGCAGGTACCGGACGGTGGCCGCGGCGGCCCGCTCCCGCAGCCGGGGGCCCGGCCTCGGGCCGGTCCGGGGGCCGGGGGAGGGGTGTTCGGAACGGTGGGGGTCGCGCCGACGGGAGAGCGGGGGGACGAGGACCGACTTCTGTACGGGCATGGGTGACACGTCACCTCGGAGGAGACCACCGGAACCACGGAACCGGCGGAGACGGGACGGGAAGCGGACGGCGGACGGGCCGCAGGGGACAGCGGGGACAGCGGGGCTGCGGGGACAGCGCGGAGACAGTGTGCGGACAGCGGGCGGACAGCAAGGGAACGTGCCCACTGTTCCGGTAAAAGGTAAGGAGCGGGGGTACGGGCCCTTACTCGCCGGAGACGGGGGCGGGACCGCCGTCGGCGGAGGCGGGGTTGCCCTCGGAGATCTCGGACCCGCCGTGGCCGTCGCCGCCCCGGTCGTCGTGGGCCGCGCGTCTGCGGGACGCCGTCAGCAGCCACGCCAGGTTGCCCGCCGCCGCGCCGGCCGCCACGGTGGCCGCGATCACCCCGGCCGTGGCGAAGCCGTCGCTGAACAGATGCGGCCGCTGGTCGAGGCTGTGCAGCCCGAAGCCGCACAGCTCGTACACGCCGACGGCCGCGATGGTGAGACTCACGACGAGCACGGCGACGGTCGGCCCGAGCCCGCCCTCCGCCTGCTCACCGGGCGACGGGACCGGTCCCGGACAATGCGCTTCCTGCATGGATCCCCCGTGGACAGTTGAACGGCGAGCCGGACCTTACAGTAAGTAGTGCCTCACCGCCGGACGAAACCGACCACCGCCACTCGGACATACGTACGCCTGTGGCGCGTCACCCGGACGACGGCCTGACCCCGAGCACGCCGAGCATCGCCCGGGTCGCCGGGCTCGGGTTGAACCGGCTCCACGCCAGACACTCGACGCGGTGCGGTCCGTCGGTCACCGGAACCAGCGCCAGCTCGGGATCGCCGGCGGCCAGCGGCCGGATGAACGCCGACGGCAGCAGCGCGACACCGAGCCCGCGCGCGATCAGCCGGGTGATCAGCTCGACGGCACCGGTCTCGTACGCGACCTCGCGGGCCAGGCCCGCGGCGGTGAACGCCTGATCGGACTGGGCCCGGGCGGGCGTCCCCGCCACGAAGTCGACGAACGGCTCCTCGGCGATCTCCCGCAGCGTGAGCCGGGAGGCGCCCGCCAGCCGGTGCCCGGCCGGCACCACCAGGACGTGCCGGTCGTGATCGAGGACGACGCTCTCCACACCCGGGGGCCGTTCGCCTTCGGGCAGCCCGAGGAAGGCGATGTCCAGGTCGCCGCCCCTGATCGCCGCCGCCAGTTCGTCGCTGCGTCCGGAGCGGAGCAGGACCTGGACGTCCGGATGGCGGGCGCGGTACCGCTGGAGCAGCTCGGGCACGTCGACGGCGGCCGTGGTCATGATCACGCCGACGGCGAGCCGGCCGCGCACCACGCCGGCCGCGGCGGCGGCATCGGCGGCCGCGCGGTCGGCGGCGGCCAGGCACTCCCGCGCACCGGCGAGGAACGCCGCTCCGGCGCCGGTCAGCTCGACGCGGCGGCTGGACCGGGCGAACAGCCTGACCCCGAGCTCCCGTTCCAGCCCGGCGATCCGGTGACTGAGCGACGACTGCACGACGCCGCAGCGCTCCGCGGCACGGGTGAAGTTACGGGTCTCGGCGACGGCGACGACGTACCGCATCTGCTGGAGGTCCACGGCATCCATCGTCGTCCTTCATGACTGTCATGACAAACATGCTTTGCGTTCATGGTGGGGCCTTGCCGAGACTTCCTCACATGCATGGCCTGACCGAGCGATCACCGGCCCCGACACGGGCCTCGTACGCACCGCGGGGGGCGATGGGGACCGTCGCGCTGACCGCGCTCGCGCCCGCCTCCTGGGGCACCACATACGCGGTGACCACCGAACTGCTGCCGCCCGGGCATCCGCTGTTCGCCGGGCTGATGCGCGCGCTGCCCGCCGGGCTGCTCGCCCTGGCGGTCACCCGTGTGCTCCCGCGCGGGGACTGGTGGTGGAAGGCCGCCGTCCTCGGCGTGCTCAACATCGGAGCCTTCTTCCCGTTGCTGTTCCTGGCGGCGGAACGGCTCCCCGGCGGTGTCGCCGCGACCCTCGGCGCCACCCAGCCGCTGCTGGTGGCCGGGCTGGCCATCGCGGTGCTCCGCGAGCGGCCGACGGCCTGGCGATGGATCTGGGGCGTGGTCGGCGTGGCCGGCGTCGGACTCGTCGTGCTCGGTCCCACGGCCCACCTGGACGCCGTCGGGGTGCTCGCCGGCCTCGGCGGTACGGCCACCATGGCCGGCGGCGTCGTCCTCACCAAGCGCTGGGGCCGCCCGGAGGGGGTCGGTCCCCTCACCCTGACCGGCTGGCAACTGGCGGCGGGCGGCCTGCTGCTGCTCCCGCTCACCCTCGCGATCGAGGGGGTGCCGCAGCGGATCGACGCCGGTGCGGCCGGCGGCTACCTGTGGCTCGGCGGCATGGGCGGGCTGATCGCGTACACGCTCTGGTTCCGCGGCATCGGAAAGCTGCCGGTCGGCGCGTCCGCGCCGCTGGTGCTGCTGTCCCCGCTGGTCGCGACTGTCGTCGGCATCACGCTGGGCGAGTCGCTGAGCCTGTCGCAGACCGCCGGTTTCGTCCTCGCCCTGGCGGCCCTGCTCGCCGCGCAGCTCAACCCGCCGAAACCGGCAACTGTGCACAGACAACCTGTATCAGAACAAATACGCGAGATGGACGGATGAATTCAGGCGAATCCGTGGCCTGTTCGGACATTTTACCGACGCTGGGTGGACATCTCCCACCCCGCTCCGCCATCTTCGCTCTCGCGAACGTGCCACGGGTGGACCGACCGCTGTGACCACTCTCCTGACCACCTTCCGATCACCCGCTCGTGCAACTCGCACCGCACGAACGGGGAGACGGGGCCCGGTGCCGTCGGTCCGGGGGGACAGGAAGTGCTGGATGCCCCAGAGAACCACCACGGGGGATCCATGCTGCACATCCACTTCACCGAGGCCGACCTCGCCCGCACCCGGGTGGCCACCGCGCCCGACCCCATGTGGGAGACGCTGATGGCCACCCACCGCTTGGCCGGGCGCGGCCGGCCCGCACCCTGCTTCCTGGCCTGGCGCGAACGTGCCCGCGCCGCGCTGACCGCCCGCGGACTCGTCCGCGCCACCCGTCTGCTGCTGTGCGTCGCGCCGCCCCTCGCCTCCTACTTCCCGGACTTCCTCACTCCGCCGGAGAGCGCGGCGGGGCTGGAGGCGGGCCTGGAGGCACTGTGCGCGACACCTCCCGATCGCGTCCGCACGGAGATCATGCTCACCGTCCGCACCGCCGGCGCGCGCCGTCCGACGGTCTTCCAGCGGGAGCTGGCGGCCGGCGACCGGGAACCTCTCACCGAGACGGCGGACATCATGCGGGCGCTGTACCACGAGGTGATCCGGCCGGACTGGACCCGCGTCGACGCCGGTGTGGACGCCGACCGGTCCCTGCGCGCCCGGGCCCTGCGTGACGGTGGTGTCGAGGGCCTGCTGGACTCGCTGCGGCCGGCCGCGGTGTGGGACCCTCCGGTGCTGCACAGCCGCTACCCGGTCGAGTACGACCTGCACCTCCGGGGCCGCGGACTGCTGCTGATCCCCTCCTTCTTCTGCTGGCGCAACCCGATCGCACTGGCCGATCCGGCGCTGCCGCCGGTGCTCGTCTACCCGATCCGGCACGGCGAGCCACGGCTTCCCGAAGGCACCCGGGGGGCGTCGCGCGTCGGCGCGCTGACCCGTCTGCTGGGGCCCACCAGGGCGCGGGTGCTGGCGGTGCTGGAGTACACGGCGACGACCGGGGAGATCGCGCGGCGGCTCGCCGTCTCCCCGGCCACGGCCAGCGAACACGTGCGGGCGCTGCGGGAGGCGGAGCTCGCCGAGAGCCTGCGCGACGGCGGCACCGTGCTGCACACCCTCACCCCGCTGGGAACGGCGTTGCTGCACGGCGGATCACGCGGCTGAGCAGAGTGTTTCGGGCGCACCCGAAACCCGTCGCCGCCCATGGCCCCTCGGGAACAAGCTGTTGGCACAAGCAATGCACACCGACACCGGGGGAGACATTCGCATGGGAATCAAGCAGCGAGTCGCGGGTGCGGCAGTGGCCGCGGCGGCGGTCCTGGGGGCCGGGTTCGCCGCGGCGCCCGCCCAGGCGCAGACGGCGGCGTCCCACTCCTGTCCGTACAAGGCGATCTGCGTGCACATGCACCACGCCGGCGCGTCGGACTGGACGTGGAAGAACTACTGGTCCTGCGACGACTTCTACCTGGGCAGCTGGGTCCCCACCTCCTACGTCAACCACCAGACGCACGGCACCAAGGCCAGGTTCAAGGACCGCGGCAGGCACGTCATCCAGACGACGCCCGGCGCCTACAGCACGGGCTCGGTCAAGTACCCGTACTCCACCTACTACATCCGCCCCTGCTGACGTACCAGGACGCCGGCCCCTGCTGACAGCGGCCGACTCACGCGCGGGCCGCCGACTCCCATCGGCGGCCCGCGCGGCGTGCCGGGACACCGTCCGAGGGACTCGGCCGCGTCAACCGCTCAGGGCCACACCAGGCAGTACGGCTGATGCCCCGCCTCATGCAGCCGGTGGCTGAAGTCCTGCCACTCGTGCAGCAGCTGGTACACGTTGAACGCGTCTCTCGGGCCGCCGCGGTCGGGGACCGTGGACCAGATGAAGGCGGCGGCGCCGACCGCTTCCTCGCCGATGTCGCGGAGGGGGTCGACGACGGTCATGGGGAGCTTGACGACGGCGTAGTCGGGGTGCAGGACGACCAGTTCGAGGGGCGGCACCTTGTGCAGGGGGACGCCCTCGATGCCGGTCAGCACCATCGCGGCCATGGTCTCCGGCTTGATCTTGGTGAACATGCCGTTCATGCCGAGTTCGTCGCCGCCGAGTTCCTCGGGGCGCATCGAGATCGGGACGCGGGCCGCGGTCGCACCGTCCGGCGCGCCGAAGTACTTGTACGTCACCCCCACCCGACCACCATTCCTGCTCCCCGCCCGAAGGCTGTCGACCCGGCGGTCCGTCCGGTCGTCGATCCGCCGGTCGGGCCGCTCGGGCTCACTCGGTGCACCCTGTGCCTGACGTGCTTCGGCCGCCTGTTCCGCGGCGCGCCGGTGCCTTCCCCGCCGGGCACGTCGAGGACCCAGGTCGTCAGTCCCCTCGCCCAGTCCGCCACCGCGATGCATATCTCCACCCGACTGCTTTTCTAGGACGCGTGGCCCCCGCCGCGCAACCCGATCATCGTGTCAGTGACCTCCCCCACGGCCGCACGCCGAAACGTGCGCCGAAACATCTGCCCGCGGGAGCTTCGAGGATCCTCGCGGCCCTCGACACGGCCTTCGCCCTGTCCATACGTACGAGGAGCCCAGTTTCTCAGATGGGCGCGGGCGAATCCGCTTCTTCGGGCGCGTGGATCTTCCGCCCGGTCCGTCCCGGCGTGTCGGCCGGTGCCACCGCCGCCCGGCGCTCCGCCCCCGCTGGCCTACCCTGAACAGGTCACTGCCCACCGGATTCCGCGAAACCCCGTGTGAAAACCCGTGGACCCCGTGAACCCCGAGAAGCCCGAGAAATCGGAGAAGTCGCAGGTCATGAGCGAACTGCCATATCCATACGAAGCCCCCGCCTCGCAGGCGCTGTTCGATCGTGCGGCGGCCGTCACACCCGGCGGCGTGAACTCGCCGGTGCGTGCCTTCCGTGCCGTGGGCGGTACGCCCCGGTTCATGGTGTCCGGCAGCGGGCCGTATCTGACGGACGCCGACGGGCGGGAGTACGTCGACCTCGTCTGCTCCTGGGGGCCGATGATCCTCGGGCACGGACGGCCCGAGGTGATCGCCGCCGTGCAGGAGGCGGTCGCGCGCGGTACGTCCTTCGGCACGCCCGGTGAGGGCGAGGTCGCGCTCGCCGAGGAGATGGTGGACAGGGTCGGGCCGCTGGAGCAGGTCAGGCTCGTCTCCAGCGGGACCGAGGCGACCATGTCCGCGATCCGGCTCGCCCGCGGGTTCACGCAGCGGACCAAGGTGGTCAAGTTCGCCGGGTGCTACCACGGGCACGTCGACTCGCTGCTCGCCTCGGCCGGGTCCGGGGTCGCCACCTTCGCGCTGCCCGACACGCCGGGCGTCACCGGCGCCCAGGCCGGCGACACGATCGTGCTGCCGTACAACGACCTCGACGCGGTGCGTGCGGCCTTCGCCGCCCACCCGGGCGAGATCGCCTGTGTGATCACCGAGGCCTCGCCCGGCAACATGGGCGTCGTGCCGCCGCTGCCCGGGTTCAACCAGGGGCTGAAGGACCTGTGCCGGGAGAACGGCGCGCTGTACGTCTCCGACGAGGTCATGACCGGGTTCCGTACCAGCCGGGCCGGCTGGTACGGCGTCGACGGGGTCGAGCCCGACCTGATGACCTTCGGGAAGGTGATGGGCGGCGGATTCCCCGCCGCCGCCTTCGGCGGGCGTGCCGACGTCATGGCGCACCTCGCGCCCGCCGGGCCCGTCTACCAGGCCGGCACCCTCTCCGGGAACCCTGTCGCCACCGCCGCCGGCCTCGCCCAGCTGCGCCTGCTCGACGACGCCGCGTACGCCAAGGTGAACGCCGTCTCGCAGCAGATCCAGGCCATGGTGTCCGAGGCGCTGACCAAGGAGGGCGTGGCGCACACCCTCCAGAACGCCTCCAACATGTTCTCGGTGTTCTTCACCGACCGCCCGGTGCGCGACTACGAGGATGCCAAGGCGCAGGAGTCGTACCGCTTCACCGCGTTCTTCCACGCGATGCTGGCGAACGGCGTCTACCTGCCGCCCTCGTCCTTCGAGTCCTGGTTCGTCTCCACCGCGCACGACGAGCGGGCCCTCCAGCGGATCGCCGACGCCCTTCCGGCGGCGGCCCGGGCGGCGGCGGAGGCGACGGCATGAGCGAGACGCCGGAGAAGAACGGCAAGGACGACATCACCGTCGTCCACCTCATGCGGCACGGCGAGGTGGAGAACCCGACCGGGATCCTGTACGGGCGGCTGCCCGGCTACCACCTCTCCGACCTCGGGCGGCAGATGGCCGAGCGGGTCGCCGAGCACCTCGCCCCCCGCGATGTGACGTACGTCGTCGCCTCCCCGCTGGAGCGGGCGCAGGAGACGGCCACGCCGATCGCCAAGGCGCACGGACTCGACCTCGCCACCGACGAGCGGCTGATCGAGGCGGCGAACGTCTTCCAGGGCAAGACCTTCGGGGTCGGCGACGGCGCGCTGCGCCGGCCGGGGAACTGGAGGCACGTGGTCAACCCGTTCAAGCCGTCCTGGGGAGAGCCGTACGTCGACCAGGTCGTGCGGATGATGGGCGCGCTGAACGCGGCCAAGGACGCGGCGCGCGGGCACGAGGCGGTGCTCGTCAGCCACCAGCTGCCGATCTGGATCGTGCGCTCCTACGTCGAGCGGCGGCGGCTGTGGCACGACCCGCGCAAGCGGCAGTGCACGCTCGCCTCGCTGACGACGTTCACGTACCAGGGCGACCGGATCGTCTCCGTGGGCTACACCGAGCCCGCCCGCGATCTGGTGCCCGCTCATCTCCTCGCGGGCGCGAAGCCGGTGAAGGGGCAGGGGAAGGCCTTCGGGGCGTAGGGCCGGAGACGCACGTGAGCCTGAGGCCTTGGCGAGCCGGATCCCTGGCGAGCCGGAGGGAAGTGCACGGAGCGTGAGAGCGCGGTAAGGGTTCCGTCACATACGGACAATTTCCCGCTATTTGTTGTGAAATTCATATCGCTCCCGCGCAACCACCGTGTCCGTCACGCCCTCTGAGTGGGTGACCACATCAGAGGACGTGACGGATCGGGGAACTCATGCGCACCTTCTCCCGGAGGGGAATACTCGGCCTCGGCGCGGGCACCGCGGCCGCCGCCGGACTCGCGGGCTGCGGCAGCCTCAAGTCCTCGGACGGCTCGCGGCACGCCGGCGGTTCCGGGTCGGGCACGGGTTCGCACGGGGACAGGGGCCGCGGGAGCGGCAGCACGGAACCCCCGGCCCGTCCGATCGGTGACGGCTCGACGTCGTTCACCGGCAAGCAGCCCCACCAGCCCGCCAGGCCCGAGCCGCTGGAGCCGGGTCAGACCCCGCCGCAGTTCGTCATCTTCTCCTGGGACGGGGCGGGCGAGGTCGGCAACGGCCTGTTCCCGCGCTTCCTGGACCTCGCCAAGCAGCACGACGCCCACATGACCTTCTTCCTGTCCGGGCTGTATCTGCTGCCGGAGGACAAGAAGCGGATGTACGCCCCGCCGAACAACCCGCGGGGCGCCTCCGCCATCGGCTATCTGACCGACGACCACATCAAGGCCACCCTCGCCAACGTCCGCCGCGCCTGGCTGGAGGGGCACGAGATCGGCACCCACTTCAACGGCCACTTCTGCGGCGAGACCCACGGCTCGGTCAAGTGGTGGACCCCGCAGCAGTGGAAGAGCGAGATCGAGCAGGCCAAGTCCTTCGTCAAGCAGTGGCGGACCAACACGGGCTGGCACGACCTGCCCTCCCTGCCCTTCGACTACGACAAGGAGCTCGTCGGCGGCCGCACCCCCTGCCTGCTCGGCCAGGACAACCTGCTGCCCACCGCCCGCGAGCTCGGCTGGCGCTACGACGCCTCCTCGCCCGGCGGCCGCCAGGTGTGGCCTCTCAAGCGCCTCGGGATCTGGGACCTGCCGTTGCAGCAGATACCTTTCCCCGGCCACAGGTTCGAGGTCCTCTCCATGGACTACAACATGCTCGCCAACCAGTCGGTGAACTCCACCAAGGCCCCGCCCGCCAACTACCCCGGCTGGCGCCGGCAGTCCGCCCAGTCCTACATCCAGGGCTTCCAACGGGCATACGAGACAAACCGGGCCCCCTTCTTCATAGGCAACCACTTCGAGCAGTGGAACGGCGGGATCTACATGGACTCCGTCGAAGAGGCCTTCAAGCACATCGCACGCGAGAAGGAGAAGGGCGAGGACGTCCGCCTGGTCTCCTTCCGGCAGTTCGTCGACTGGATGGACGTACAGAAGCCGGAGGTGCTCGCCAAGCTGCGCACCCTGGAGGTCGGACAGCGGCCGGCCGGCGGCTGGAAGGAGTTCCTGAAGGACGCCGGGACGTCCGGGACCGCCGGGACGTCCGGGACGGCCAAGGGCACCGCGAACGCTGCCTGATATGCGGTTTTCCGCCCGCGAGGGGGGCGCGCAAGATCCCCGGAACAGGCATGCGAAACTTTTCACATGACTGTCGTCAGCCGCGCCCTCCCGTGCTCGAACCGGGCGAACCGTACGTCCGCACCGCACCGCACGCGCACGACCCGCGTCCGCGGGCGCACCACCCTGCTCGCGGCCGGGACCGCCGCCCTGGCACTCGCCCTGTCCGCGTGCGGCTCCGGAGGCACCTCCGGCGGCTCCGGCAACACCAACTTCAT
The DNA here is from genome assembly GCF_040628575.1 of Streptomyces sp. NPDC006393. Classification (NCBI taxonomy): domain Bacteria; kingdom Bacillati; phylum Actinomycetota; class Actinomycetes; order Kitasatosporales; family Streptomycetaceae; genus Streptomyces; species Streptomyces sp. NPDC006393. The sequence goes on along the minus strand of NZ_JBEXZD010000025.1, from coordinate 62,362 downwards.
CACCGGCGCCGACGGCATCGCGACCGTGAAGAAAGGCGACCGCAAGCCCGCGCCCGATCTGTCCGGCCGGACCATCGACGGCAAGCAGCTCGACATCACCTCCTACAAGGGCAAGGTCGTCGTCCTCAACGTCTGGGGCTCCTGGTGCGCGCCCTGCCGGGCCGAGGCGCCGAACCTGGTGAAGGTCGCCAAGGACACCGCCGGCAAGGGCGTGCAGTTCGTCGGCATCAACACCCGTGACACCAGCACCCAGCCGGCCCTCGCCTTCGAGAAGCGCTACGGCGTGCCGTTCCCGAGCCTGTACGACCCGAGCGGCAAGCTCATGCTCCGCTTCAAGAAGGGCACACTGAACCCGCAGCTCATCCCGACCACGATCGTCGTCGACCGGGACGGGAACATCGCCGCGCGAGCGCTTCAGGCGCTCAGCGAGGAGAAGCTGCGCAAGATGCTCGACCCGGTCGTCGCGGAGAAGTGAGCCGTCGTGCTACTGGCCGCAGCCACTGACGCCAACCAGACCGTCAGCAGCGGAGCCCTCGTGCTCGCGCTGCCGATCGCCGTACTCGGCGGGCTCGTGTCCTTCTTCTCGCCGTGCGTCCTGCCCCTCGTCCCGGGCTATCTGTCGTATGTGACGGGAGTCACCGGCACCGATCTGGCGGAGGCCCGGCGCGGGCGGATGGCCGTCGGCGCCTCCCTCTTCGTCCTCGGCTTCACCGCCGTGTTCGTCTCCGGGGGCGCGCTGTTCGGCTACTTCGGCCAGAACCTCCAGGACCACAAGGGTCCCCTCACCAAGGTGCTGGGCGTGCTCATGATCCTCATGGGCGTGTTCTTCATGGGCCTGATGCCCTGGATGACCCAGCGTGAGTTCCGTTTCCACAGGCGCCCGGCCACCGGTCTGGTCGGCGCGCCGCTCCTCGGCGCGCTGTTCGGTATCGGCTGGACCCCGTGCATCGGCCCGACCCTCTCCGCGGTCCAGACACTCTCCTTCCAGCAGGCCAGCGCCGGACGCGGTGCCGTGCTGACCGTCGCCTACTGCGCCGGGCTCGGCATCCCGTTCGTGCTCACCGCGATCGCCTTCCGCAAGGCCCTCGGCGCCTTCGGCTGGGTCAAGCGCCACTATGTCTGGGTGATGCGCATCGGCGGCACGATGATGATCGTGACCGGTGTGCTGCTGCTCACCGGCGCCTGGGACCGGCTGGTGCAGGAGATGCAGAACTGGTCCACCGGCTTCACTGTGGGGATCTGATCCATGAGCAAGACGACCACCGGCACCACCGCCGACGAGACCCCCGCCGCCGGGCACCCCGGGGCCGCCGAGGACGACCTGGGCGCGGCCGGCTCACAGCTGTCCACCGCGCCCGCGGAGACCACGGTCCCCGGCTCCTTCGGCGGCAACCGCGCCCCGGGCCCGGCCGGACGGCTCGCCTGGACCGGGCGGGAGATCATCGGCTGGGTGCGCTGGTTCTGGCGTCAGCTGACCTCCATGCGGGTCGCGCTGCTGCTGCTGTTCCTGCTCTCCCTGGGCGCCATCCCGGGCTCGCTGATCCCGCAGAACGGCAGCGACGCGCTGAAGGTCGAGAGCTTCAGGCAGGCGCACAAGACGCTCGCGCCGATCTACGACAAGCTCGGACTGTTCCACGTCTACAGCTCGGTGTGGTTCTCCGCGATCTACATCCTGCTGTTCGTCTCCCTCATCGGCTGCATCGTGCCGCGCACCTGGCAGTTCACCGGCCAGCTGCGCAGCCGCCCGCCGGGTGCGCCGAAGCGGCTGACCCGGCTGCCCGCCTACGCCACCTGGCGCACCGCCGCCCCGCCCGAGGAGGTCCGCGCAGCCGCGCTCACGGTCCTGAAGCAGCGGCGCTTCCGCGCGCACACCGAAGGTGACGCCGTCGCCGCCGAGAAGGGCTATCTGCGCGAGGCCGGCAACCTGGTCTTCCACATCGCGCTGATCGTGATGCTGATCGCCTTCGCCTGGGGCCAGCTGTTCAAGACCGAGGGCAACAAGCTGGTCATCGAGGGCGACGGGTTCACCAACACCCTCACCCAGTACGACGACTTCAAGTCGGGCAACCTCTTCAACGACGACGACCTGGCGCCGTTCAGCTTCAACCTGAAGAACTTCACCGCCACCTACGAGCGCAGCGGACCCAACAAGGGCACCGCGCGCACCTTCCAGGCCGCGATCGACTACAGCGTGGGCGCCGACGGCAAGACCAAGCACGACGTCATCAAGGTCAACCACCCGCTGGAGATCGACGACGCCAAGGTCTACCTGGTCAGCCACGGCTACGCCCCGACCGTCACCGTCCGCGACGGCAAGGGCAAGGTCGTCTACCGCCAGGCCGTGCCGCTGCTGCCGCTGGACTCCAACGAGACCTCGCAGGGCGCGATCAAGGTCATGGACGGCTACACCAATCCGCAGGGCAAGAGCGAACAGCTCGGCTTCGCCGCGTTCTTCGTGCCCACCTTCGCGGGCGCCGGCCAGGGCACGATGTTCTCCCAGTTCCCCGGTCTGGACTTCCCCGTCCTCGCGCTGGGCGCCTACCACGGCGACCTGGGCGTGGACGCGGGCGTCCCGCAGAACGTCTACCAGCTGGACACCAAGAACCCGAACCTGAAGCCGTTCAAGGACGCCAAGGGCAACATCCTCAAGGGCCGCCTGCTGCCCGGCGAGACCATGAAGCTGCCGAACGGCGCCGGGTCCATCACCTTCGACAAGGACATCAAGGAGTGGGCCGGCTTCCAGATCGTCCAGCAGCCCGGCAACGGCTGGGCGCTGACCGGCGCCGTCGCCGCCATCGCCGGCCTGGCCGGCTCGCTGTTCATCCAGCGCCGCCGCGTCTGGGTCCGCGCGGTGCGGGACGCCGACGGCGCGACGGTCGTCGAGGTGGCGGGCCTGGGCCGCAGCGAGTCCGCGAAGCTCCCCGAGGAGATCGGCGACCTGGCCGCCCTCGTTCACGACAAGGCACCGACACAGACCGACTCCGACCCCGACCGGGAGCCGGACGCCGCAATCCCCGTACCCGCCGAAGGGGCTGAGAAGGAATGACTCTCGCCGCCGCAACCGAGCTCGCCACGGCGACCAACGAACATCTCGCGCAGATCAGCAACACGCTGATCTACTCCTCGATGGCCGTCTACACCCTGGCCTTCTTCGCCTACATCGCCGAATGGCTCTTCGGCAGCCGCAGCAAGGTGGCCCGTACGGCCGCCGCGCTGACCGCCAAGGGCGAGGCCATCGCCACGGCCCAGGGCCCGGCGGTGACGGTGAAGTCCGCCGGGGGCACCGCCGTACTGGAGCGGCCCAAGGTGGTCGTCCGGTCCTCGGCCGGCTCCCGTGACGTGCCCGACGGTCCCGGCGCGCACGGCGGCGACGTGCAGGGCGACCTGTACGGCCGGATCGCCGTCTCCCTCACGGTGCTCGCCTTCCTGGTCGAGCTGTCCGGCGTCGTCGCCCGCGCGGCCTCCGTGGAGCGGGCGCCGTGGGGCAACATGTACGAGTTCAACATCACCTTCTCCACGGTGGCGGTCGGCGTGTACCTCGCGCTGCTCGCCCTGAGGAAGAACGTGCGCTGGCTCGGCCTGTTCCTGACCACCACGGTCCTGCTCGACCTCGGCCTCGCGGTCACCGTCCTGTACACGGCCAGCGACCAGCTGGTCCCGGCGCTGCACTCGTACTGGCTGTACATCCACGTCTCCACCGCGATCCTGTGCGGCGCGGTCTTCTACGTCGGCGCGGTCGGCACGCTGCTGTACCTGTTCAAGGACTCCTACGAGAACAAGGTCGCCGGCGGCGGCAAGCCGGGCCGCTTCGCCACCTCGGTCCTGGAGCGGCTGCCCGCCTCGGCGTCCCTGGACAAGTTCTCCTACCGCATCAACGCGGCCGTCTTCCCGCTGTGGACGTTCACGATCATCGCCGGCGCCATCTGGGCCGAATCCGCCTGGGGCCGCTACTGGGGCTGGGACCCCAAGGAGACGTGGGCGTTCATCACCTGGGTCGCCTACGCCTGCTACCTGCACGCCCGCTCGACGGCCGGCTGGAAGGGCCGCAAGGCGGCGTACATCGCGCTGATCGCGTTCGGCTGCTGGCTGTTCAACTACTACGGCGTGAACATCTTCGTGGGCGGCAAGCACTCGTACGCGGGCGTCTGACCTCCAGACCTCCATACCTCCGGGCACGGCGCCACAGGTGCGCCGTGCGCCGTCATCCGTATGGAGTCAGGCTGGTGTCATGACCGGATCCATCGAACAGGGCACCAGCCAGACCCACGGGAACACGCATCTGCTGCATTTCGTGGTGCGGCTTCCCCGGCCCATGGGCAAGGTCTGGCCGGCGCTGGCCACCGCCGAGGGGCTCGCGGGATGGTTCACCGCCGCCGACGAACTCCAGCCCCGGCTCGGCGGCGAGGTCACCCTGCGGGGCCTGGGCAGCGGCCGGGTCAGCGCGTGGGACGTGGACCGGATCGCCGAGTACACGATGGAGGACGGCGCCCGCCTCCGCTTCCACCTGGAACGGGACGGGGACCAAGGGTGCGTCCTCCGTTTCACCCACGAGTTCCAGGGCGAGAAGGACTCGGGGGCGGGCTGGCGCACCCGGTTCGAGCGGCTGATCGAACAGCTGGGGGCGGAGCCCTGAGGCTCCGGCGGCCGCTCGCGGCCCGCCCTCAGTCCACCGCGATCGCGTCCAGCTTCTCCCGCAGATAGACGTGCGAGTCGACGGGCTCGTAGGCCACCCGCCCCACCGGCGCGGGCACCGACTCCACCCGGGTGCCCGGCGTGCACTCGCCGAAGTACACCAGCGACATCAGCTCCTCGGCCGGGGCGTCCACGGGCGGCGGCAGCACCCGGTGCCGGCCCGACCGCCACCGGTCGCCGGTCCACCGGGCCATCAGGTCACCGATGTTCACCGTGAGGGCCTCCGGGTCGTGGGGCGCGTCCTGCCAGCCGCCCTCGTCGGTGAACACCTGAAGCCCGCCCTTGCCGGCCTGCCGGTCCAGGATCGTCACCGTCCCGAAGTCGGTGTGCGGCCCGATCCGGAACTGCCCGGGCTCGGGTGCGCCCACGACCTCCGTGCCCGGATACCAGTTGATGTTGAACCCGTACGTCGGACGGGTCATGTGCCGGGTGAAGAAGTCCGCTTCGAGCCCGAGGGCCGCGCCCAGCAGCGACAGCAGGCGGTGCTCCAGTGCGGCCATCCGGTCCAGGTACTCCTCGCACAGCGTCCGCAGTCCGGGCACCTCGGCGGGCCACACGTTCGGCACGTACCACTCGGCGTCCACCGCCGGGTCGCCGAACGGCTCCCGCGTCGCGAACGTCAGCGACTCCTTCAGGTCCGGCGGGGTCCAGGTGCCCTCCGCGTACCCGTTGGCCTCGGCCCCCGGCCCCAGCCAGCCGCGCCCGCCGACCCTCGCCGCGTAGCGCTCCTTGACGGAGACTGGCAGCGCGAAGAACGCCCGCGCCGCCGTCCGGATCCGCGCCCGCAGCGCCGGATCCACCCCGTGCCCGCCGACCAGCAGGAACCCGGCGCTCCGCAGCGCCTCGTCGACGGTACGCGCGATCCTGTGCCGGTCCCCGGCGTCACCGGAGAGCCAGGGACGCAGATCGACGGTGGGAACGGCCGCGCAAGCCGGTGCCTGGTCCATGCCCCCACTGTGCGGGCGCCGGGCTCCCACGGCAACGGGCCCTGACGGCAACCCCCCGGTGGCGGGAGCGCGGTGGCGCGTGGCAGATACTGGGACGCATGGCTTACGACGATCTTCGCTCCCTGCTCAGGGCGCTGGAGCGCGAGGGCGACCTCAAGCGCATCAAGGCCGAGGTCGACCCGTACCTGGAGGTCGGTGAGATCGTCGACCGGGTGCAGAAGTCCGGCGGTCCCGCGCTGCTCTTCGAGAACGTGAAGGGCTCGGCCATGCCGCTGGCCATGAACGTCTACGGCACCGACCGGCGGCTGCTGAAGGCGCTCGGCCTGAAGTCGTACGGCGAGATCAGCGACCGGATCGGCGGGCTGCTCAAGCCCGAGCTGCCGCACGGGTTCGTGGGCGTGCGCGAGGCGTTCGGCAAGCTCGGCGCGATGACGCACGTACCGCCGAAGAAGGTGAAGAGCGACAACGCGCCCGTGCAGGAGGTCGTGCTGCGCGGCGACGAGGTGGACCTCGACCGGCTGCCGGCGCTGTTCACCTGGCCGAAGGACGGCGGGTCCTTCTTCAACCTCGGACTCACCCACACCAAGGACCCCGAGAGCGGCGTCCGCAACCTCGGGCTGTACCGCCTCCAGCGCCACGACAGGCGCACCATCGGCATGCACTGGCAGATCCACAAGGACAGCCGCAACCACTACCAGGTGGCGGCCAGGAAGGGCGAGCGGCTGCCGGTCGCCATCGCCTTCGGATGCCCGCCCGCCGTGACGTACGCCTCCACCGCCCCGCTGCCCGGGGACATCGACGAGTACCTGTTCGCCGGGTTCATCGCGGGCAGGCGGATCGAGATGGTCGACTGCCGGACGGTGCCGTTGCAGGTGCCGGCGCAGGCGGAGGTCGTGCTGGAGGGGTGGCTGGAGCCCGGCGAGATGCTGCCGGAGGGGCCGTTCGGCGACCACACCGGCTTCTACACCCCGCAGGAGCCGTTCCCGGCGCTGACCATCGACTGCGTGACGATGCGCAGGCGCCCGCTGCTCCAGTCGATCGTGGTCGGCCGGCCCCCGACGGAGGACGGCCCGCTGGGCCGGGCCACGGAGCGCTTCTTCCTGCCCCTGCTGAAGATCATCGTGCCGGACATCGTGGACTACCACCTGCCCGAGGCGGGCGGCTTCCACAACTGCGCGATCGTCTCGATCGACAAGAAGTACCCCAAGCACGCGCAGAAGGTGATGCACGCGATCTGGGGGGCGCACATGATGTCGCTGACCAAGCTGATCGTGGTCGTCGACGCCGACTGCGACGTGCACGACCTGCACGAGGTCGCCTGGCGGGCGCTGGGCAACACGGACTACGCCCGCGACCTCACGGTCGCCGAGGGCCCCGTCGACCACCTCGACCACGCCTCCTACCAGCAGTTCTGGGGAGGCAAGGCGGGCATCGACGCGACCAGGAAATGGCCCGAGGAGGGCTACACGCGGGACGGCGGGTGGCCGGACATGGTCCTGTCGGACCCCGATACGGCGGCCCTGGTGGACCGCCGCTGGAAGGAGTACGGCCTGTGAGCAGCGCCTCCGCGGCACTCCCGCAACCGGGACGCACCAAGGCGTTCCTGCGCCTGGTGATGATCGAGCACTCGGTGTTCGCGCTGCCCTTCGCGTACATCGCCTCGCTGACGGCGATGTTCGCGTGGGACAGGAACATCCACTGGGGGCGGCTGCTGCTGGTCACCGTCTGCATGGTGGGTCTGCGCACCTTCGCCATGGCGGTCAACCGGATCATCGACCGGGAGATCGACGCCCGCAATCCCCGCACCGCGCAGCGCGAACTGGTGACCGGCACGATGTCCGTCCGCCACGCCTGGACGGGCGCCCTGATCGCCGTCGTGGTCTTCCTGGCCGCCGCGGCCCTGCTCAACCCGCTCTGCCTGGCCCTCGCCCCCATCGCGGTGATCCCGATGGTGGTCTACCCCTACGGCAAGCGGTTCACCGACTTCCCGCAGGCCATCCTGGGCCTGGCCCAGGCGATGGGCCCGATCGGCGGCTGGCTGGCGATCAGCGGCGAGTGGAACTGGAAGGCGGTGGTCCTGGGTCTGGCCGTCGGCGTCTGGATCGGCGGCTTCGACCTGATCTACGCCTGCCAGGACGTCGAGACCGACCGTGAGATCGGCGTGCGGTCGGTCCCGGCCCGCTTCGGGATCCCGGCCGCCATCTGGGGGGCCCGGGCCTGCCACACCGTCACCACCGCGCTGCTCGTCTGGTACGCGGTCGTCACCGGCGCGGGCGCCTTCTTCTGGCTGGGCCTGGTCGTCGTGGCGGCCGCGTTCGTCTACGAGCACTCGATCGTCCGCCCGCACGACCTGTCCCGTCTGAACAGGGCGTTCTTCAGCGTCAACGGGTTCATCGGGATCGCCCTGTTCGTGTGCGCGCTGTTGGACCTGCTGGTGCGGGGCCTGTCGGTCTGAGTACCCGGCATCCCGGTACGCTCAAGACGTGAACGCAGGAGAAACGCAGCGCACGCCTTGGATCGTGGGGGTGTCCGGCGCGTCCGGGACGCCGTACGCGGCCGCTGTGCTGCGGGCGTTGCTCGACGCCGGGGAGAGTGTCGACCTGGTGGTCAGCCGGGCCTCGCGGCTCACGCTGCTCGACGAGACCGGCATCTCCTTCCGGGACGCCCACTGGCGGGACGACCTGCGGGAATGGCTGGCGCGCGGGGCCGACGGCAAGCCGGACGCCTTCGACGCCGACGTCGACCGTGTGCGGTACTGGAACGCCGGCGACCTGGCCGCGGGGCCGTCCTCGGGGTCGTACCCCGCGAAGGGGATGCTCATCGTGCCGGCGTCCACCGCCTGCGTCGCCGGGGTCGCCCTCGGGCTGTCGAAGGATCTGCTGCAACGGGTGGCGGGCGTCACCCTCAAGGAGCGCCGGCCGCTGGTCGTGGCCGTTCGGGAGACCCCGTTGAACGGACCGACGCTGCGGCACCTGGTGGCACTGGACGACGCGGGCGCCACCGTACTGCCCGCCTCTCCGGCCTTCTACGCGGGGGCGACGCACATCCAGGACCTGGTGGACTTCGTCGCCGGACGTGTGCTCGACGCGGTGGGAGTCGCGCACACCCTCTACCGGCGGTGGGAGGGCGAGCTCGGCGGCGCCGGCGGCACCGCCTGAGCGGCATCCGGCACTCACCCACCCACCCATCCCTTATCACTTCAGAGAACTCTTCAGCGGAAGGCTCGATCGCATGGACGCGGTGGACAGGCAGCTCATCCAGGCCCTGAGGGAGAACGGCCGGGCCTCCTACGCGGAGCTGGGGCGCCTCGTCGGACTGTCGGGACCGAGCGTCACCGACCGCATCAACCGGCTGGAGGCGGCCGGTGTCATCACCGGCTACCGCGCCACCGTGGACGCCGCCTCGCTCGGCCTCGGCGTCACCGCCCTGATCGGCATCTCGCTCTCGGACGCCGCCGACCACGAGGACGTGGCGCAGCGGCTGAAGGACCTGCCCGAGATCGAGGACTGCTGGTTCATCGCGGGCGACGACTCCTACATGCTCAAGGTGCGCGCCACGGACGTCGACGGTCTGGAGAGGATCATCCGGCGGCTGTCCGGCACCAAGGGCGTCTCCCGGACCCGTACCACCATCGTGCTGTCCACGAAGTGGGAGAACCGGGTCGGGGAGCTGCCGGAGGAGGTGTAGGCATAGGGTTGGCCGAGCTGTCGGTGCTGTCGGAGAAAGGTGTTGGCATGGACGTCGGGCTCAAGCGCGAGCTGGAGGAGAAGGTCCGCTCCGGCGAGCGGCTGACCCGTGAGGACGGCATCGCGCTGTACGAGTCGGACGACCTGGCCTGGCTCGGCGGCCTGGCGCACGAGGTGCGCACCCGTATGAACGGCGACGTGGTGCACTTCAACGTCAACCGGCACCTCAACATGACGAACGTGTGCACCGCGTCCTGCGCGTACTGCTCCTTCCAGCGCAAGCCGGGCGAGAAGGACGCGTACACGATGCGCATCGAGGAGGCGGTGAAGCTCGCCAAGGCGATGGAGTCGGAGAACCTCACCGAGCTGCACATCGTCAACGGCCTGCACCCCAACCTGCCCTGGCGCTACTACCCGCGCTCCCTGCGCGAGCTGAAGGCGGCCCTGCCGAACGTGTCGCTGAAGGCGTTCACGGCCACCGAGATCCACCACTTCGAGACCATCTCCGGGCTCTCCGCCTCCGAGATCCTCGACGAGCTGATCGACGCCGGCCTGGAGTCGCTGACCGGCGGCGGCGCGGAGATCTTCGACTGGGAGGTCCGGCAGCACATCGTGGACCACCGCACCCACTGGGAGGACTGGTCCCGGATCCACCGCCTGGCACACGAGAAGGGCCTGAAGACCCCGTGCACCATGCTCTACGGCCACATCGAGGAGCCCCGCCACCGCGTCGACCACGTGCTGCGGCTGCGTGAACTCCAGGACGAGACCGGCGGCTTCCAGGTCTTCATCCCGCTGCGCTACCAGCACGACTTCGTCGACATGAAGGACGGCAAGGTCCGCAACCGGCTCCAGGCCCGCACGACGATGGCCACCGGTGCGGAGGCGCTGAAGACCTTCGCCGTCTCCCGGCTGCTGTTCGACAACGTCCCGCATGTGAAGGTGTTCTGGGTGATGCACGGCGTGCAGACCGCCCAGCTCGCGCTCCAGCACGGCGCGGACGACATGGACGGCTCGGTGGTCGAGTACAAGATCACGCACGACGCGGACGACTTCGGCACCCCGAACAAGCTGACCCGCGAGGACCTGCTGGAGCTGATCCGCGACGCGGGTTTCCGCCCGGTGGAGCGCAACACGCGCTACGAGATCATCCGGGAGTTCGACGGTCCGGAACCGGCGCGCCGCGAGTTGCCCCAGCCCATGCGGGTGTGACCCCGTCGCAGGTGGATGTGAGCCCCGCCCGCGCGGGTGTGAGCCCTTCGGGGCGCGGTACCCGGCGGGCGTGAGTTCCCGTACGTCGGCTGCCGCCGGTGCGCCCGAGGAGGCGTACACCGCCGAGCCCTTCCTGCCGGAGCGCGGCGGGCTGCCGGCGCTGCGCCGGGCCGCCGCCGAGTGCCGGGGCTGTCCGCTGCACCTGAACGCCACGCAGACGGTGTTCGGCGCCGGGAACGCGGACGCCCGGGTCATGCTGGTCGGCGAGCAGCCGGGGGACCAGGAGGACCGGCAGGGCGAGCCGTTCGTCGGGCCCGCCGGCAAGCTCCTGGACCGGGCGCTGGCCGAGGCGGGCATCGACCCCGGCGAGGCGTACGTCACCAACGCCGTCAAGCACTTCAAGTTCACGCAGGCCGAGCCGCGCAAGCGCCGGATCCACAAGGCGCCGAGCCTGCGGGAGATGACGGCGTGCGGGCCGTGGCTCGCCGCCGAGCTGGCGGTCGTGGAGCCCGAGCTGATCGTGGTGCTCGGGGCGACCGCCGGGAAGGCGCTGCTCGGTTCGTCGTTCCGGGTCGGCGAGGTGCGCGGCACGGTCCTGGAGCGGGAGATCCACGGGCGGCCCGAGCGGCTGGTGCCGACCGTGCATCCGTCGTCGGTGCTGCGGGCGCAGGACGACGAGGACCGCAAGGCGGCGTACGGGGGACTGGTCGCGGACCTGAAAGTGGCGGCGAGAGCACTGGGGTAATAGGTACACTCGCTCTATGCCCCTTACTTTCACACTGGATCCCTCCGTGAACCGCGAGCTGCGCGACGGCATCCTCGACCTGTGGACCGACGTCACGGACGCGGGCGGCGCGGTCGGCTTCGTGGCGCCGGTGACTCCGGTGACGCGCGAGGAGACACGGGCCGAGTTGGTGCGGCACTTCGTCGCGATGGCCGAGGGCCGCGCCCGCCTCCTGGTCGGCCACGACGAGGACGGCCGCGTCGCCGCGACGGCCTTCCTGACCCACAACACCCACCGGCTGATGACCCACTGGCTGTGGCTCTACACGGTGATGGTGCACCCCCGCCACCAGGGCCACGGCTACGGACGGGACCTGCTCGCGGCCGCCGAGGACGCGGCCCGCGGCATCGACGGCATCGAGGCGATCCGGCTCACCTGCCGGGGCGGGCTCGGCCTGGAGCGGTTCTACGCCTCCTGCGGCTACAAGGAGGTCGGCCGGGTGCCCGGCGCCATCCGCGTCGCACCGGGCGACGAACGCGACGACGTGATCATGCTTCTGCCGCTGACCTGAGGGTTTGCCCGCTTTGGCACCCCCGTGAAAGATCCGGTGCCGGGCGTGCTTCACTGGACCGTGGGCCTTTGGACCTCCCCCCATGGATACGGAAGAGTGGATTGAGATGCTCCGCTACACACTGATGCGCCTCGGGATCTTCGTGGGCTGCCTCGTGGTCGTCTGGGGCCTCGTCCACTTCGGCATCGCCCCGCGCGGCCTCGGCAGCTCCAACGGCCTGTGGATCGCGCTGCTCGCCCTGGTGATTTCGGCCCCGATCAGTTTCGTCGCCCTGCGCAAGGAGCGGGACCGGGCGTCGGTGCAGGTCGCCCGGCGGGTGGACCGGATGAAGGCGAACATGGAGGCCAGCGCCGGTGCGGAGGACCTGGCCGACGAGCGGGCGCGGGCCCGGACCCAGGCGTCCTGATCCGGTCGGAGCGGCCGCGCGTGGCCGCTTCGGGGCCCTGCGGGCGGCGCCGCGAACCGTAGGCTTGCGCCCATGGGTGCCGTGAAGACCAAGCGGATGCCGCGGGCCGTTCGCGAACAGCAGATGCTCGACGCCGCCGTACGGACCTTCGGGCGGCGCGGCTACATGGCCGCGTCCATGGACGAGATCGCCGAACTCGCGGGCGTCTCCAAGCCGTTGGTCTACCTGTATCTGAACTCCAAGGAAGACCTCTTCAGCGCCTGCATACGGCGTGAGGCCACCGCGCTCACCGAGGCCGTGCGCGCCGGGGTGCGCGCCGACGCGCCCGCCGACCGGCAGCTCTGGGAGGGGCTGCGGGCGTTCTTCACGCACACCGCGCGGTACCCGGACGGCTGGGCGGTGCTGCACCTCCAGGCGCGCACGCACGGTGAGCCGTTCGCGTCCGAGGTGGCCGCGATGCGCGCGGAGATCGTCGCCTTCGTCACCCAGCTCATCGCCGTCACGGCCCGGAACGCCCACGGCGACCCCGATCTGCCCGAGCGCGAGGTCGCCGGGCTCGCCGAGGCCCTGGTCGGCGCCGCCGAGTCCCTCGCCGCCTGGGCCAACACCACCCCGGGCGTCACCGCCCGCCAGGCCGCGGCCACCTTGATGAACTTCGCCTGGGCGGGCCTGGGCAACCTCATGGAGGGCCGCCTCTGGTCGCCACCGGCGGAGCGGCCGGTGGCTCAGAGGGGGTAGACCTCCCCGGCCACCCGCACCCGGTCCCCCCGGTCCCGCAGCTCGAAACGCCCGCCCTGCGCCGCGTACGTCACCGTCCCCGGCAGCGGCACCGGCGCCCGGAACTCGGCGCGTACGACGCAGGACGCGGGCGCGCCGTGTGCGGCGAGACATCGGGCCACGGTCCACATGCCGTGCGCGATCGCGCGGGGGAAGCCGAACGGCCGGGCGGTGAGCGGGTGGAGGTGGATCGGGTTGCGGTCGCCGGACGCGGCGCCGTACCGCCGTCCGAGATCGCCGGCCAGACGCCACTCGGCGACGGCGGGCAGCGGCTTGCGTGTCTCCCCGGGTGGCTCGCCGGCCCGGTGCCGCGTGCGGTGCCGGGCCAGATACCGGCTCCTCGACTCCCACACGACGTCCCCGCCGGCCCGCATCTCCGTCACGACGACGGCCTCCGTGCCCCGCCGGTGCGGCGCCGACCCCTCGACGTACACGGTGAGTTCGTACTCCCCGGTGGCCGTCAGCGCCCCGTGCCGCGTGATCTCCAGCGACGTGTGGACGAGGCCGAGCAGCGGCAGCGGGAAGTTCCTCCCGCTCATCAGCCGCATGGCGAGCGGAAAGCCGAGCACGTGCGGATACGTCACCGGCAGCGTGCCGTCCCCGGCCGGACCGGCGGGGAACCCGCACACCCGCTCGTACGCCGCCAGCCGCGCGGGGTCGGTGCGCAGTCCCGGCAGGACGAGCCGGACGCGGGGGAACTCGGCGTCGGGGCCGGGCCGCTTGAAGGGGGACAGCAGGGCTCCGCGCAGGAGGAGAGGCGGAAGGGAGGGGGACCCGGTGAGGAGGAGACGCATCACGCCCCCCGCTCCTGGGCGCCGACCTCGATCACCTGAGGGCCTGCGGCCATGTGCGACTCCCGTGCGACTGAAGCCCGAAGTACTTACCCTGGAGTAAGGTTACCGAAGGTAAGCCTATGTCATGGGTGAGGAGCCGGTCGAGATGAGCCCCCTTGCACGACGCTGCCCGCAGCGGCCTGCGGACGCCGCTCCGTGAAGCCGAAGATTGCACAGCCCCGTTCCCGGACCATCTCCCAACCCGCCCCGAACCCGCACGGACTCCCCACGAGCGCGCCGTACGATCCCGCTTGCAACCGGCGGTAACACCCAAGGCCCGCACAGCCGCGCACGCACCACCGGTGAACGACTCGGTTCGCACCGCGCGTACCCCCATGCAGCAGAGCGGTAGTCGCCGCCGGCCCCAGGAGCTGCCATGCCCATCTCGTACTCGTCGTCCCCGTCGCCCGCCGGTTCCGCCGTGCCGCCGTCCGCCCCGGAGCGCGACCACGGCTACGACTACGACCCCGACGGCGGCCCGGTGTTCGTCGCGCCTCAGACCCGGCGGCTGGACGGCGAGGTGCGGGAGGCGTACGTACCGCCGCTGGTGGCCCAGGTGACGCACGGCTCGCTGGCCGACCTGCCGTTCGAGAACGCGACCGCGGAGCCCGCCCGCCGCGTCCTGAGCCGACGGGCCGCGGGCGGCGGCTGGACCGACCTGACGGCACAGCAGTTCGCCGACCAGGTACGGGCGGTGGCGAAGGGCCTGATCGCGGAGGGCCTGATGCCGGGCGACCGGATCGCCGTCATGGCCCGCACCACCTACGAGTGGACGCTGCTGGACTTCGCCGCCTGGGCCGCGGGCCTGGTCACCGTCCCCGTCTACCCCACCTCCTCCCTCTTCCAGACCCGCTGGATCCTCCAGGACTCCGGCGCGGTCGCCCTGGTGACCGAGACGGCCGGGCAGGCGGCGGCCCTCGGCCCGGAGCGCGACCGCCTGCTGGACCTGCGCCACATCTGGGTCGTCGACCAGGGCCACGTCGACCGCCTGGCGGAGGCGGGCGCGGCCGTCCCGGACCAGGAGGTGGACGTGCGCCGGGGCATGCTCGGCCCCGACACCCTGGCGACCCTCGTCTACACCTCGGGCACGACGGGCCGCCCGAAGGGCTGCGCGCTGACCCACCGCAACTTCCTCGCCGAGGTCGACAACGCGATCGAACTCCTCTACCCGGTCTTCAGGAGCCGGACGGCGGAGGAGCCCGCGACGCTCCTCTTCCTCCCGCTCTCGCATGTCTTCGGCCGCATGGTGGCGGTCGCCTGCGTCCGCGCCGGGGTACGGCTGGGCCATGCGCCGAGCCTCGCGGCCGAGGACCTGCTGGCCGACCTGGCGACCTTCCGGCCGACGTTCCTGCTGGCCATCCCGTACATGCTGGAGAAGATCTACAACAACGCCCGGGCCACGGCCGAACGCGGCGGCCGGGCGTCCTCCTTCGACCGCGCCGCCGGGGTGGCCCGCCGCTACGGCGAGGCGGTCGAGGCCCGCCGGCACGGCACGGGCCCCGGGCCGAGCCGCGCGCTGAAGACGGCACGCGCCTTCTACGACCCGCTCGTCTACCGCCGGATACGCGGTGCCCTCGGCGGCCGGCTGCGGCATGTGATCTGCGGCGGCTCCCCGCTGGGCCGCCGCCTGGCCGCCTTCTACGCCGGGGCGGGTATCGAGGTATACGAGGGCTACGGCCTGACGGAGACCACGGGCGCGGCCACGGTGACGCCCCCGGACCGGCCCCGCCTGGGGACGGTCGGCTGGCCGCTGCCGGGCACCAGGGTGCGTATCGCCGCCGACGGCGAGGTGCTGCTGAGCGGTGGCCAGGTGTTCCGCGGGTACTGGGACCCGCACGCCGGCGGGGTGGTCCCGGCGACGCACGACGGCTGGTTCCCGACCGGTGACATCGGCCGCCTGGACGACGAGGGCTATCTGACGATCACCGGCCGGAAGAAGGAGATCCTGATCACGGCGGGCGGCAAGAACGTGGCCCCGGCACCCCTGGAGAACTGGCTCCGCTCCCACCCCCTGATCTCCCAGTGCATCGTCCTGGGCGACGGCCGCCCCTACGTCTCCGCCCTGATCACCGTGGACCCGGACGGCATCACCCACTGGCGCCGGATGAACGGCAGGCACCCGGTGCCGCCGGAGCTGCTGACCGACGACCCGGAGCTGGCGGCCGTCCTGCAACGGGCCGTGGACGAGGCCAACAAGCTGGTCTCCCGCCCCGAGTCGATCCGCCGCTTCGCCGTGCTGCCCGTGGACTTCACGGAGGCGGCGGGCCATCTGACCCCGTCGATGAAGCTGCGGCGGGAGGCGATCATGCGGGACTTCGCGCGGGATGTGGAGCGACTGTACGAGGCGTGAGCGCGGGTCGCGGTACGAGGCGTGAGCCCGGGTTGAGCCGCCCGGGGGCGGCTCGCGTTCACGCCTCGTGCGGCGACGGGAGGGGAGGCTTGCGGGCGATCAGGAACGCCTGCGGGGCCGTCTCCCCGAGCGCCTCGTCCCGTTCCCGCACCATCCGGGAGTGCGGCGCGAATCCGGCCGCGGTCAGCAGCTCGCCGATCCGCTCCGGCCGCCGCCGCTCGAAGTCGAGCGAGACCGGGTGGCCGAAAGGGCGCTCCAGGCGGAGCGGCTCGTCGCCGGCCTGGAAGGCGACCAGCAGGTGCCCGCCGGGCGCGAGGACGCGGTGGAACTCCGCGAACAGGGACGGCAGCCGGTCCACGGGCGTGTGGATGGAGGAGTACCAGGAGACGACGCCGGCGAGGGCGCCGTCCGGAACGTCCAGCTCCAGCATCGAGCCCTGCTCGAACCGCAGCCCCGGGTTCTCCCGGCGGGCGACGGCGAGCATCGAGGCCGACAGGTCCAGGCCGAACACGTCCGTCCCCAGCGCGGCCAGGTACGCCGTGACCCGCCCGGGACCACACCCGAGGTCGGCCACCTCGCCGCCGTCCCCCACGAGTTCGGCGAAGGCCGTGAGCACCGCGCGGTCCAGGGGCCTGGCCGCGAAGGGCTCGCGGAAGAGCTCGGCGTAGTCCTCGGCGATGGCGTCGTAGAAGGTGCGGGTGGGGGTGAGGAAGTCCGTCGGGTTCGTCGTCATGGCCGGGACTGTAGAGGGGCCCACTGACAACGAGGCCCGGGCCGCGTGGCGAAAAGAGTTCGCCGAGAATTCACCGGACGCCTGGGCCCCGGCCCGGCAAAGGCAGGAGCCCCGTCGCCTTGCGGCGCGGGGCTCCTTGGGTACTGCGCTCAGGTCTGGTACTGCGCGAGATTCGCTCAGACCGGGGTGACGTTCTCCGCCTGCGGGCCCTTCGGGCCCTGGGTGACGTCGAAGGACACCTGCTGGTTCTCTTCGAGAGAGCGGAAACCGGTCGCGTTGATCGCGGAGTAGTGGACGAAGACGTCGGGGCCGCCGCCTTCCTGGGCAATGAAGCCAAAGCCCTTTTCGGCGTTGAACCACTTCACGGTTCCGGTAGCCATAAGCCCTCCTTGGGCCCAAAGGGTCGCCCTGCTCCAGAACCTGCAATGTGAAAACGAGATCGCCGCACAACTGCATACGTCTGAAAACGACCAGAGCCCGCGGTCACATGCTCCGCAGGCTCTGTACTGCAAGGGAAACCAAAACTGCAACTTGCTGGCGAGCCTAGCACGCGGGCCCGGGAATGCAATAGAGGTCAAGATCACGTCACCCGGACGTTTGAAGGCTCTGGTGAGAGCTTGACGCAGAGCATTTGGTGGAAGTAGGCCCGGGCATCGGCCGGGCGGGTGAGAGCCGGGGCGGTCCCGGGGCGGTCGAGGGGGCGGCGACAGGGCCGTGCCGACCAGGGTCTAGTCTCGCGATGTGGACAATTCTCGCACCCGGCCGCGCGTCGGCCACATCCAGTTCCTCAACTGCCTGCCCCTGTACTGGGGGCTCGCGAGAACGGGCACGCTCCTCGATTTCGAGCTCACCAAGGACACCCCGGAGAAGCTCAGCGAGCAGATCGTGCGGGGAGACCTCGACATCGGCCCGGTCACCCTCGTGGAGTTCCTCAAGCACGCCGACGACCTGGTCGCCTTCCCCGACATCGCCGTCGGCTGCGACGGCCCGGTGATGTCGTGCGTGATCGTCTCGCAGGTCCCGCTGGACCGGCTCGACGGCGCCCGTGTCGCCCTCGGCTCGACCTCCCGCACCTCGGTCCGCCTGGCCCAGCTGCTGCTCGCCGAGCGGTACGGCGTGACACCGGACTACTACACCTGCCCGCCCGACCTCAGCCTGATGATGCAGGAGGCGGAGGCGGCCGTGCTCATCGGGGACGCGGCCCTGCGCGCGAACCTCCACGACGGCCCCCGCTACGGGCTCGACGTGCACGACCTCGGGCAGCTGTGGAAGGAGTGGACCGGGCTGCCGTTCGTCTTCGCGGTCTGGGCGGCGCGCCGCGAGTACGCCGAGCGGGAGCCGTTCCTCACCCGGAAGGTGCACGAGGCGTTCCTCTCCTCCCGCGACCTTTCCCTGGAGGAGGTCGGCAAGGTCGCCGAACAGGCGGCCCGCTGGGAGGCCTTCGACGAGAAGGTCCTTCAGGAGTACTTCACCACCCTCGACTTCAGCTTCGGCGGACCGCAGCTGGAGGCGGTCGCCGAGTTCGCCCGCCGGGTCGGCCCGACGACGGGCTTCCCGGCGGACGTGAAGGTCGACCTGCTGCGGCCGTAGCGAGCCCGGGCCGGCGTGCCCGCGCCTGCCGTGGTCATGCCGGTCGTGCCCGCGCCGGTCGCGTCCGCTAGGCCGTAGGCGGTCCGGGCCGCGGGAAGTCCCTGGGGTGACCCTGCCCTTCGGCACTACCCTGCTGGGGGAGTCGTACGGGGGAGGACGGACGCATGCAGCCGCTGGGAGCCGACGAGCCCACCGTTGTGGGGCCCTACCGGCTGCTCGGCCGGCTGGGCTCCGGCGGCATGGGCCGTGTGTACCTCGGACGCAGCGCGGGGGGCCGCACGGTCGCGGTGAAGATCGTGCATCCGCACTTCGCGCTGGACGAGGAGTTCCGGGCCCGGTTCCGGCGCGAGGTGGCCGCCGCGCGCCGGGTGGGCGGCGCCTGGACGGCCCCGGTGCTGGACGCCGACCCGGAGGCGTCCGTGCCCTGGGTCGCCACCGGTTACGCGGCCGGTCCCTCCCTCGCGGCGGCGGTCGCGGACGGGGGACCGCTGCCCGCGCACTCCGTACGGGGCCTCGTCGCCGGTCTGGCCGAGGCACTGACGGCGGTGCACGAGCTGGGCCTGGTGCACCGGGACGTGAAGCCGTCCAACGTGCTGCTCACCCTCGACGGCCCGCTGCTGATCGACTTCGGCATAGCCCGCGCCATGGACGGCACGGCGTCGCTGACCTCGTCCGGTGTCTCGATCGGCTCGCCGGGCTACATGGCGCCCGAGCAGATCCTCGGCAAGGGCGTCACGGGCGCGGCGGACGTCTTCTCGCTGGGCGCGGTCCTGGTGCACGCGGCGACGGGCGAGCCGCCGTTCCCGGGCGACTCGTCGGCGGCACTGCTCTACAAGGTCGTCCACGAGGAACCGGAGCTGGACTCCCTGGCCGACGGCGAACTGCGGGAGCTGGCACGGGCCTGCCTGTCCAAGGACCCGGCCGCCCGCCCCACCCCCGCCGAGATAGCCCACCGCCTCGCCCCCGAGGGCGCGGCCGGCCTGGTGTCCGGCGGCTGGCTTCCGGGCCGGCTGGTCGAGCAGGTCAGCCGCAGCGCCGTACACCTGCTGAACCTGGAGGCCGCGCACAGCGAGCTCGCCGGATCGGACGGGGCTGCCGGACCGGCCGGAGCTGCCGGACCGGCCGGAGCTGCGGCAGGACCTGCCGGACCGGCTGAATCGGCGTCCGGCCCGGTGGGGTTCAGCAGGGCGTCGGTCACCGCTGCCGGGGGCGGTGTGCGGGAGGGGAACGGGCCCGCCGGTTCCGGGCCGGAGGCCCGGACGTCCGAAGCGCCGGTGGTGACCGGGGAGTTCGGTCCGCCGCCCGTGATGCCGACGGCCCCCTCCGTGTCCCCGCCGCGAGCGTCCGCCACGACCTTGCCGCCCCTGCCCGGACAGCCGACGGCGGCGCCGTTCTCCGGCGCACCGGTCGCCGATGCGCCGTTCCCGGCCGCGCCCGTCTCCGATACGCCGGGCCTCTCGGGCGACCCGGCTCCGGGGTCGGGACCCGGGTCCGGGCCCGGCAGGTTCTCCGTCACCGTGGCGGCCGGGTCGGCACCCGGGAACGGCGGCCGGGGGCGGCGGCTGAGCTGCAGTGTGGTGCTCGCGGTCGCGGGAGCGCTGGCGGTGGTGACCACGGTGGGCGGGGTGCTGCTCAACCAGCTCCACGGCGGCGGGTCCTCCGACGCCGGCAGCACGCCCCCCGCGGACGCCGGAGGCCGGCCGTCCGCGTCGTCGTCGGCCGCCGCCGTGCCCAAGGTGTACCTCGGCACCTGGCGCGGCACCGGCACGGTGACCGCGGCCGGGGTGGACATACCCGGCGGCACCTACGACATCGTCGTCCGTCAGGCCGCGCCCGGCGGCGTCGTCGGCTCGGTGACCCAGACCGACGCCTTCGGAGGCGCCTGCGTCGACGTCCTCACCCTGAAGTCCGTCACCGGCAAGGAACTCGTGGCCGTCGGGCGGGGCAAGAAGGACAACCCCTCGCACTGCGTCCCCGACGCCCATGTGGTCCACCTCCGCCCCGACGGCGCCGACGCACTGCGGTTCACCTCCGAGGACCCGAAGGCCGGAAACCCCAAGGCCCGCGTGACCCGCGTGGACTGACGGGACGCCCGGCACCGGACGGCCTGGCGTCGGCTCGGTGAAGGCGCTGGCGTAGGCTGGCCGGGTCTTTCCAGACCCTTACGAATCCTGCGAAAGGGACCGCCGGTGACCGAGAAGGCCGACCTCGCAGCTGTTGATGTCACAGCCGTCCTCGACCGTGCCGCCGCCGGCGGGCGGATCACCCCCGAGGAGGCGCTCGAGCTCTACCGTCGCGCGCCGCTGCACGCGCTGGGCGCCGCCGCCGACGCCGTGCGCCGTCGCAAGTACGCGGGCACCGAGCACATCGCGACGTACATCATCGAGCGCAACATCAACTACACGAACGTGTGCGTCACGGCGTGCAAGTTCTGCGCCTTCTACGCCGCCCCGAAGGACACGGAGAAGGGCTGGACCCGGGACCTGGACGACATCCTGCGGCGGTGCGCCGAGACCGTCGAGCTCGGCGGCACGCAGATCATGTTCCAGGGCGGCCACCACCCGGACTACGGCGTGGAGTACTACGAGCGGCACTTCCGCGCCATCAAGGAGGCCTTCCCCCAGCTGGTCATCCACTCGCTGGGCGCCTCCGAGGTCGAGCACATGGCCCGGATCAGCGGCGTCTCCGTCGAGGAGGCCATCACCCGGATCCATGAGGCCGGGCTCGACTCCTTCGCCGGCGCCGGCGCCGAACTCCTCCCCGAGCGGCCGCGCAAGGCCATCGCGCCGCTGAAGGAGTCCGGTGAACGCTGGCTGGAGATCATGGAGACCGCGCACCGGCTGGGCGTCGAGTCCACCTCCACCATGCTGATGGGCACCGGCGAGACCAACGCCGAGCGCATCGAGCACCTGCGCATGATCCGGGACGTCCAGGACCGCACGGGCGGCTTCCGCGCCTTCATCCCGTACACCTACCAGCCGGAGAACAACCATCTGAAGGGCCGCACCCAGGCCACGATCTTCGAGTACCTGCGGATGATCGCGATCGCCCGCCTCTTCCTGGACAACGTGATGCACATCCAGGGCTCCTGGCTGACCACCGGCAAGGACGTCGGCCAGCTGACCCTGCACTACGGCGCCGACGACCTCGGTTCGATCATGCTGGAGGAGAACGTCGTCTCCTCGGCCGGTGCCAAGCACCGCTCCAACCGGATGGAGATCATCGAGCTGATCCGCCGGGCGGGCCGCGTCCCGGCCCAGCGCTCGACGACGTACGAGCACCTCGTCGTCCACGACGACCCGGCGAACGACCCGGTCGACGACCGCGTGATGTCCCACATCTCCTCGACCGCGATCGCGGGTGGCACCGCACACCCCGAGCTGAAGCTGCTGGCGTCCAACTGAGCCTGCCGTGCTGACGATCCACGCGGCGGACGAGGTCCGCCACGCCTGGGAGGGCGACGATCCCGAGTCCGTGCGCGACGGTGCCGTCGCCGTCGAGGGCGACCGGATCGCCGCCGTGGGGCCGCTCGCGCAGGTGACCGAGCGGTTCCCGGGCGCCCGGGTGCGCCGCTGGCCCGGTGTCCTCGGGCCCGGCCGGGTCCACGCGGGTCCCCTCCCGGACGCCCCCTCGCCCCGCGAACGCGTGCACGCCGTCCTGAAGTCGGGGGCGGTGGCTGTTCTGGAGCCGTACGCCGACTCGCCCGGACTCCGCGCCGCCGCCGGGCGGAACGACGTCCTGGTTCTCACGGGCGCGGCCTCACCGCCCGCCCTGGTTCCCGGCGGCCGCGCCGACCTCGCCGTGTTCGACGGCACCGGCGCCTGCCTCGCCACCGTCTGCGCCGGACGCCTCGTGCACCGCCGCCGCTGAGCGCCGGCGGGTCCTCGTCCTGAAGGCCCGCGCGTCCGCCGCGCGGAACAAGCGCGGGCCGCTTCCGGGACGTCGCACCCCCGCCTGCCACAATGGGCCCGTGACCCGCGCATCCCTGGAGAAGCAGCCGCACGAAGTCGCCTCGATGTTCGACGGCGTGGCGGAACGGTACGACCTGACCAACGACGTGCTGTCCCTGGGACAGGACCGGCGGTGGCGCAAGGAGGTCGCCAGAGCGGTCGACGCCCGGCCGGCGCAGAAGGTCCTCGACCTCGCCGCCGGTACGGCCACCTCCTCGCTGCCCTTCACCCGCGCCGGCGCCTACGTCGTCCCCTGCGACTTCTCCCTCGGCATGCTCCAGGTCGGCAAGCGGCGGCACTCCTGGCTGCCGTTCACGGCGGGCGACGCCACCCGGCTGCCGTTCAAGGACGACACCTTCGACGCGGTCACCATCTCCTTCGGGCTGCGCAACGTCCAGCACTTCGACGCGGCGCTGCGCGAGATGCACCGGGTGACCCGGCCCGGCGGCCGGGTGGTGATCTGCGAGTTCTCGCACCCCACCTGGGCGCCGTTCCGCACCGTCTACACCGAGTACCTGATGCGCGCCCTGCCGCCCGTGGCACGCGCGGTGTCCTCCAACCCCGACGCGTACGTCTACCTCGCCGAGTCCATCCGCGCCTGGCCCGACCAGCCCGCGCTGGCCGAGCGGCTGCGCACGGCGGGCTGGTCGCAGGTGGCCTGGCGCAACCTCAGCGGCGGCATCGTGGCGCTGCACCGGGCTTTCAAGGCCTGAGTGCCCAGGCGGGCCGTCGTTCTCATGTGGGGGTGACGGCTGCCGGGGTGACGGCGTACGGCCGGCCCGGTTCGTCCAGTTCCCGGGACAGACCGCCCGCGGGCGGCCTCGGCACGCGCGGCTCGCGGACGCCTCCACCGCCCTCGCCCAGGCCGAAGTCGAACCACACGTAGACCATGGAGTCCCGGGGCACCTCGGCGCCGGGCTGCGGGTACTGGCGTACGACGTAGTCGACGACGGTCAGGTGGAAGTCGGGGCGGTCGGGAGCGTTGAGGAACAGGCCCCGCGCCCGGGCGGTCTCGCGCGCGTCCACGGCCATCAGTCCGACCAGGCGCGGAACACGCACTTCCGGTGTCTTGGGTGTTATGTGCACAGACGTCACCCCCAGCGGTACTGGAAGGGTAACCGGCCAGGGTGCCGCCCGGAAGCGTCAGGTGTCTTTCCGTGACAATCGAATAC
Source organism: Streptomyces sp. NPDC006393 (assembly GCF_040628575.1). Lineage (NCBI taxonomy): Bacteria > Bacillati > Actinomycetota > Actinomycetes > Kitasatosporales > Streptomycetaceae > Streptomyces > Streptomyces sp. NPDC006393. Next base: position 38,719 of record NZ_JBEXZD010000025.1, on the reverse strand, counting down.
GCTCCGTCACGAAGCGCCGAGGTCGAGCCGGTAGCAGTGGCCCTCGCGCCGCAACACCGGGGTCACGAAGGTCTCCGCCAGGCGCATGCCGAGGCGCCGGGTGACCGCGATGGACCGCGCGTTGCGCGCGTCCACCATGGCCACCACCGTCGGCAGCCCCACCGCGCGCAGCCGCTCCAGGGTCAACCGGGCGGCGGCGGTGACGTATCCCCGGCCCCAGTACTCCCGTCCGAGCCGCCAGCCGATCTCGATCTCCCCGACCGGACCCCAGTCGCCCGGCCACGGCTGGGCGCCGGTGAAACCGATGACCGTGCCGGACTCGTCCAGCATCGTCCAGAGGCAGAAGCCCCGTTCGGCGTCGTGCCGGCGCTGGCGGGCGGTGAGCTCCTCGTAGACGGACAGCTCGGCCGACTTGCCGCCGTGGAACTCCATGACGTCCGGGTCGTCGAAGATCCGGTGCCAGGCGACGGCGTCCTCGTCGGTGGGGACGCGCAGCCGTACGACGGGGAGGGCTCGGTTCACGGGGGCATCCCTTCGGCCGGGTGATCAATTCTGCTGAATAGACTGCCCATGTCCAGTGCCGGTCGGCACGCAGATTTCGAACTTGGGGAGATCCCGCCGTGACCGTCGTGACTGAGCCCCTCTCCGAGAACACCGCCGATGTGATCGTCGTGGGCGGGGGGCCGGCCGGTTCCACCACCGCGTATCACCTCGCGCGGGCCGGTCTCGACGTACTCCTGCTGGAGAAGACCGCCTTTCCGCGCGAGAAGGTCTGCGGCGACGGCCTCACCCCGCGCGCCGTCAAGCAGCTCGTCGCCATGGGCATCGACATCTCGGAGGAGGCCGGCTGGCTGCGCAACAAGGGGCTGCGCATCATCGGCGGCGGTGTCCGACTCCAGCTGGACTGGCCGGAACTCGCCTCCTTCCCCGACTACGGACTCGTCCGCAAACGCGACGACTTCGACGAGCAGCTCGCCCGGCAGGCCCAGAAGGCGGGCGCGCGGCTGTTCGAGCGCTGCAACGTCTCCGGGCCGGTCGTCGACGACCGCACCGGCCGCATCACCGGGGTGAAGGCCAAACTGGGGGAGGAGAAGCGCGAGGTCACCTTCCACGCACCGCTCGTCGTCGCCGCCGACGGCAACTCCACCCGGCTGTCCCTGGCGATGGGCCTGCACCGCCGCGAGGACCGCCCGATGGGCGTGGCCGTACGGACGTACTTCACCTCGCCGCGCCACGAGGACGACTACCTCGAGTCCTGGCTGGAGCTGTGGGACCGGCGCGGCTCCCAGGACCGTCTCCTGCCCGGCTACGGCTGGATCTTCGGCATGGGCGACGGCACGTCCAACGTGGGCCTCGGCGTGCTCAACACCTCCGCCTCCTTCAAGGAGCTGGACTGGCGCGAGATCCTCAAGGCCTGGTGCGCCTCCATGCCCGAGGACTGGGGCTACACGCCGGAGAACATGACGGGACCGATCCGCGGTGCCGCGCTGCCCATGGCCTTCAACCGCCAGCCGCACTACACGCGCGGGCTGCTGCTCGTCGGTGACGCCGGCGGGCTGGTGAACCCCTTCAACGGCGAGGGAATCGCCTACGCCATGGAGTCCGGCCAGCTCGCCGCCGACATCATCGTCCAGGCGCACTCCCGCGGCACGGCCGCCGGACGCGAACTCGCCCTGCAGCGCTACCCGCGCGTCCTGAAGGACACCTACGGCGGCTACTACACGCTGGGCCGGGCCTTCGTGAAGCTCATCGGCAATCCGAAGGTCATGCAGATCGCCGCCCAGCGCGGCCTGACCCACCCGCTGCTGATGAAGTTCACCCTCAAGCTGCTGGCCAACCTCACCGACCCCACGGGCGGCGACGCGATGGACCGCATCATCAACGGCCTGAGCAAGGTGGCGCCGAAGGCGTGAACCGCCGCGGGACGCGATGACTCAGAGGCCGGCTCGTTCCCGAGCCGGCCTCATCCGTTCCTGTGTCCGCGACCGGTGACGCCGGAAGGGCCGCTGCCCCCGAGCGGCTGCGGCCCTTCACCCCGTACGGCTCTGTGCGGTGCCTCAGAGCACCCGGACCGCGCCGGTCGGCGGGTCGTACGACAGCGGCTTCTCCACGATGCCGGTGGAGGGGTTCTGCGCGCCGACGAACATACCGTCACCGACGTACACGGCCACGTGGTACGCGCTGCCCGCGCCGCCCCAGTAGAGGATGTCGCCGGGCTGCAGGTTGGACAGCGACACCTGGGTGCCGGCGGTCGACTGGTCCTGCGAGACGCGCGGCAGGCTGATGCCCACCTGCTTGAAGGCGGCCTGCACCAGGCCGGAGCAGTCGTAGGCGCTGGGCCCGGTGGCGCCCATGACGTAGGACTTGCCGATCTGCGCCTTGACGAAGGAGATGACGGCGGCGGCCGAACCGGTGGCCGTGGACGTGCTCGTGGAGACGGAGGCGGAGGCGGAGACGCCGGAGCCCGTCGAGGCGGAGAGCGTGGTCCGCGCGGTGCTGCGCGAGGCGCGCTCGGCGGCGGCCTTGCGAGCGGCGGCCTCGGCGGCCTTCTTCTTGGCCGCGGCCTCGGCCTTCTTCTTCGCCTCCGCCAGGTCCGACTTGGCCTGCTTCGCGGCCTTCGCGGCGGCCGCGTCGCGCTCGGCCTGGAGCTGGTAGTTCGCGGCGGCCTGCTGCGTGGCGTCCGCGGACTGGGCGACCTGGGCGGCCAGGTCGGCGGTCAGCGTGGGCAGTTCGAGGGTCTGGGTGACCGGCTCGGCCGCGTTCGCCGACGAGGCGGACGCACTGGCTACCGCCAGGGTGCCGAGGACGCCACCGGCAACTCCGGCCCGCATCGCGATTTTCGACGCGCTACGGCGGGGCTTCCGGTGGCTGCGTATGTGAGCGGTGTGGGACATGGGAACAACCGGTATCAGGGGCTCCTTCATATCTTCAAGAAACGTGTGCTGCGCCACATTTACTCAACGGGGGGCTCGAATCCCGGGCGTGTCGTTCTTTATTGACGCCGTAACGGACATTGCGGGCGCACGTGATCATGCCTGTGATCATGGTCTTTCGCTGTTACGCCCGAATTGCCCTGCGCCTACCACTGGTCGGGACCGTTGGCCAAGCCCGGTTCTCATGGCCTTCTCATGGATGTGGCGGAGGTCACGGAACGGTCACCATGCCGCCCTGCGTCTGGGTATCAGGCCCATTCGCGGTCGCGGAGGGCGATGTGAGGGTTATGCCGGTTTGATGAACTGAAGTCCCTTTCATCACAAGAGTCACGCCGATCCCGCGAGCCTCGAAGAACTCAGTGGCCCCTTTGGTGCCGCCTGGCGCCTCTCGTGCTGACGGGCGCCCGCTTGTGAAGCGGTGAACGTGTCCACTTCCCGTTCCGCCGTCCCCCCGATGTGTGAAAAGCAGCCCTATATCAAGGTCTTGACGGCCCTTGCCACTTTGCGCCGGACGTTGGGCATCTGATAGTGCAGACCCCCTCTCACCTGCAAATACGAGGTAAAATGTAACCACTGGTGATCGCTCAGGTGCTTCGAGTGCGAAGATCACCGCTCATCCGCCTTGATGATCGTTCGTCAGGTGGTGGAGATCACAAAGCTCGAGTAATACCCCGTGTCGCAGATCACAGAGCGTCGGGCATAAGATGCCCTGCAGTTGGGCTTGTGACCTGCTTCACATGTTCTCGATCTTCGCGGGGCCGGCGGGGGTGGTGGGACAGATGAGACGGATCTGAGTCCAGCGCAACCGCCAGCAGTCAGTGCCGACTGAGAGGAGCGAGGAGCGGTGAACGCGTATGCGCCCATCCTCGTACTGGGAGCCCTCGGGGCAGGCTTTGCGATCTTCTCCGTGGTCATGGCCACGCTGATCGGTCCGAAGCGGTATAACCGCGCCAAGCTCGAGGCGTACGAGTGCGGTATCGAGCCGACCCCCACGCCGGCCGGCGGCGGGCGCTTCCCCATCAAGTACTACCTGACGGCGATGCTCTTCATCGTCTTCGACATCGAGATCGTCTTCCTCTACCCGTGGGCGGTCACCTTCGACGCCCTGGGTGTTTTCGGGCTCGTGGAGATGCTGCTCTTCGTGCTCACCGTCTTCGTCGCCTACGCGTACGTATGGCGGCGCGGCGGCCTGGAATGGGACTGAGGGGCCTTACAGACATGGGACTCGAAGAAAAGCTGCCGAGCGGATTCCTGCTGACGACCGTCGAGCAGGCCGCGGGCTGGGTGCGCAAGGCGTCCGTCTTCCCGGCCACTTTCGGCCTCGCCTGCTGCGCGATCGAGATGATGACCACCGGCGCCGGCCGCTACGACCTGGCGCGCTTCGGCATGGAGGTGTTCCGCGGTTCGCCCCGTCAGGCGGACCTGATGATCGTGGCCGGCCGGGTCAGCCAGAAGATGGCGCCGGTCCTCAGGCAGGTCTACGACCAGATGCCCAACCCCAAGTGGGTGATCTCCATGGGTGTCTGCGCCTCCTCGGGCGGCATGTTCAACAACTACGCGATCGTCCAGGGCGTCGACCACGTCGTCCCCGTCGACATCTACCTTCCCGGCTGCCCGCCCCGCCCCGAGATGCTGATGGACGCGATCCTCAAGCTCCACCAGAAGATCCAGTCCACCAAGCTCGGCGTGAACGCCGAGGAGGCGGCCCGCGAGGCGGAGGAGGCGGCGCTCAAGGCCCTGCCCACGATCGAGATGAAGGGGCTGCTGCGGTGAGCGACGTGAACGGCACCGGCGGTGCGAAGGGCACGGGCGGCGCGAACGGGCTGAACGGGTCCGCGAACGGGGTCAACCCGGAGAAGGACCTCTCCGCCGAGAACCTGCCCGGCCGGCGCGGCGAGGGCGGCGAGGAGATCCGCGTCCAGCGCGGCATGTTCGGCGCCAACAACGGCGGCGACACCTCCGGTTACGGCGGCCTGGTCCGCTCGGTCCGCCTCCCGGGACCGGCCACCCGGCCCTACGGCGGCTGGTTCGACGAGGTCGCCGACGAGCTCGAGGGCGCGCTGGAGGAACAGGGACTCCTGCCCGACAACGCCATCGAGAAGACGGTCGTCGACCGCGGCGAGCTCACCTTCCACATCGAGCGCGAACACCTGCTGCGCGTCGCCCGCACCCTGCGCGACGACCCCGCCCTGCGCTTCGAGCTGTGCACGGGAGTCAGCGGCGTCCACTACCCGCACGACAAGGGCCGCGAGCTGCACGCCGTCTACCACCTGCGCTCGATCACCCACAACCGGCTGATCCGCCTCGAGGTCAGCGCCCCCGACAGCGACCCGCACATCCCGTCGCTGGTCTCGGTCTATCCGACGAACGACTGGCACGAGCGCGAGACCTACGACTTCTTCGGGATCGTCTTCGACGGTCATCCCGCGCTGACCCGGATCATGATGCCGGACGACTGGCAGGGCCACCCGCAGCGCAAGGACTACCCCCTCGGCGGCATCCCCGTCGAGTACAAGGGCGCACAGATCCCGGCTCCGGACCAGCGGAGGTCGTACTCATGAGCACGCACACCCCCTCTTCCGCGGCGGCCCGCGAGACCACGGAAGGCACCGTCTACACGGTCACCGGTGGCGACTGGGACGAGGTCGTCCAGTCCGCGGCCCGCGCCGACGACGAGCGCATCGTCGTCAACATGGGCCCCCAGCACCCGTCCACCCACGGGGTGCTGCGCCTGATCCTGGAGATCGAGGGCGAGACCGTCACCGAGGCCCGCTGCGGCATCGGCTATCTGCACACCGGCATCGAGAAGAACCTCGAGTACCGCACGTGGACGCAGGGCACCACCTTCGTCACGCGCATGGACTACCTGACGTCCTTCTACAACGAGACCGCCTACTGCCTCGCCGTCGAGAAACTCCTCGGCATCGAGGACCAGGTCCCCGACCGGGCCACGATCATCCGGGTGCTCCTGATGGAGCTGAACCGCCTCTCCTCCCACCTGGTGTGCATCGCCACCGGCGGCATGGAGCTGGGCGCCACCACGATCATGATCTACGGGTTCCGCGACCGGGAGATGATCCTCGACATCTACGAGCTGGTCACGGGCCTGCGGATGAACCACGCGTACATCCGGCCCGGCGGACTCGCCCAGGACCTGCCGCCCGGCGCGGTGGACCAGATCCGCGAGTTCGTGAAGAAGATGAAGAAGAACCTCCCGGAGTACGACAAGCTCGCCACCGGGAACCCCATCTTCAAGGCCCGCATGCAGGACGTCGGCTACCTCGACCTGGCCGGCTGCATGGCCCTCGGCGCCACCGGCCCGATCCTGCGCGCCACCGGCCTGCCGCACGACCTGCGCAAGACCCAGCCGTACTGCGGCTACGAGACGTACGACTTCGACATCCCGACCGCCGACACCTGCGACGCCTACGGCCGCTTCCTGATCCGCCTGGAGGAGATGCGCCAGTCGCTCCGGATCGTCGAGCAGTGTCTGGACCGGCTGCAGCCCGGCCCGGTCATGGTCGCCGACAAGAAGATCGCCTGGCCCGCCCAGCTCGCCCTGGGGCCGGACGGACTGGGCAACTCCCTCGACCACATCAAGAAGATCATGGGCACCTCCATGGAGGCCCTGATCCACCACTTCAAGCTGGTCACCGAGGGCTTCCGCGTCCCGCCGGGACAGGCGTACGCGGCGGTCGAGTCGCCCAAGGGCGAGCTCGGAGTGCACGCCGTGTCCGACGGCGGCACCCGCCCCTTCCGGGTCCACTTCCGCGACCCGTCCTTCACCAACCTGCAGGCCATGGCGGCGATGTGCGAGGGCGGCCAGGTCGCCGACGTCATCGTCGCCGTCGCGTCCATCGACCCCGTGATGGGAGGCGTCGACCGGTGACCACCTCTTCTTCCGAGGGCGTCAGCCTGGGCATGCCGCAGCTGCCCGCGCCCGACTACCCGGACGACGTCCGCGCCCGTCTGGAGACCGACGCGCGCGAGATCATCGCCCGCTACCCCGACTCCCGGTCCGCCCTCCTGCCGCTGCTGCACCTGGTGCAGTCGGAGGAGGGGTACGTCACGCGCACCGGGATGCAGTTCTGCGCGGACGTACTCGGCCTGACCACGGCCGAGGTCACCGCGGTCGCCACCTTCTACACCATGTACCGGCGCAAGCCGTCCGGCGACTACCAGGTGGGCGTCTGCACCAACACCCTGTGCGCGGTGATGGGCGGCGACGCGATCTTCGAGTCGCTCCAGGAGCACCTCGGCGTCGGCAACGGTGAGACCACCGACGACGGCAAGATCACCCTGGAGCACATCGAGTGCAACGCGGCCTGCGACTACGCGCCGGTCGTGATGGTCAACTGGGAGTTCTTCGACAACCAGACCCCGGCGACCGTCAGGCGCGTCGTCGACGACCTTAGGGCGGGCCGGCCGGTGTCGCCGACCCGCGGCGCGCCGCTGTGCACCTTCAAGGAGACCGCCCGGATCCTGGCCGGCTTCCCCGACGAGCGGCAGGGGGCCACCGAGGCCGGCGGCAGCGCGGGACCCGCCTCGCTGGTGGGCCTCCGCCTGGCCAGGGGAGAGGCCGCACCCGCGCGCGTGGTCCACCCGCGCACCCAGGGGGCCGGGGACCAGCAGCCCTCCGACCACCGCGCTGAGGAGGGGGAGTGATGACCTTGTCCACTCGATATGGGGGCACCTCCCAGCCGGAGGCTGGGGGAGAGTCCAGCCCGGAGAAGCTGCTCGCACCCGTGCTGTCGGCCTTCTGGGACGAGGACAGGTCCTGGACGCTGGACGCCTACCGAAGGCACGAAGGATACGAGGGACTTCGCAAGGCACTCGCCATGTCGCCGGACGACCTGATCGCGTACGTCAAGGACTCCGGTCTACGCGGGCGTGGCGGCGCTGGGTTCCCGACGGGGATGAAGTGGCAGTTCATTCCCCAGGGTGATGGAAAGCCGCACTATCTAGTTGTCAACGCCGACGAATCGGAGCCGGGCACCTGCAAGGACATCCCGCTCCTCTTCGCGAACCCGCACAGCCTCATCGAGGGCATGGTGATCGCGTGCTATGCCATCAGGTCGTCGCATGCCTTCATCTATCTGCGGGGTGAAGTCGTCCCCGTGCTGCGGCGGTTGCACTCGGCCGTGCGCGAGGCCTACGCGGCGGGCTACCTCGGCAGGAACATCCTGGGCAGCGGAATCGACCTGGACATCACCGTGCACGCGGGCGCGGGCGCCTACATCTGCGGTGAGGAAACAGCGCTGCTGGACTCGCTCGAAGGCCGCCGCGGTCAACCGCGGCTCCGTCCCCCCTTCCCTGCTGTCGCGGGCCTCTACGCGTGCCCGACTGTGGTGAACAACGTCGAGTCGATCGCGTCGGTTCCCGCCATCCTGAAAAACGGCAAGGAATGGTTCAGGTCGATGGGCAGCGAGAAGTCCCCGGGCTTCACGCTGTACTCGCTCAGCGGCCACGTCGCCGCCCCCGGCCAGTACGAGGCGCCGCTCGGCATCACGCTGCGCCAGCTCCTCGACATGAGCGGCGGCGTGCGCCCCGGGCACCGGCTGAAGTTCTGGACCCCGGGCGGCTCCTCGACGCCGATGTTCACCGACGAGCACCTCGACGTCCCCCTCGACTACGAGGGTGTCGGCGCCGCCGGTTCCATGCTCGGCACCAAGGCCCTCCAGTGCTTCGACGAGACGACGTGCGTGGTGCGGGCCGTGACCCGCTGGACCGAGTTCTACGCCCACGAGTCCTGCGGCAAGTGCACACCCTGCCGTGAAGGGACGTACTGGCTCGTTCAGTTGCTGCGGGACATCGAGGCCGGCAAGGGCGTCATGGCCGACCTCGACAAGCTGAACGACATCGCCGACAACATCAACGGCAAGTCCTTCTGCGCCCTCGGCGACGGTGCGGCCTCGCCGATCTTCTCCTCCCTGAAGTACTTCCGCGAGGAGTACGAGGAGCACATCACGGGCCGCGGCTGCCCCTTCGACCCGGCCAAGTCGACGGCCTGGGCGGACCAGCACACGGAGGTGCTCGCATGACCGTGACCACCAACGCCCCCTCCTCGGGCGGTGAGGCGGCACTCCCGCCGGAAGATCTCGTGACGCTGACGATCGACGGCATCGAGATCAGCGTGCCCAAGGGCACGCTGGTCATCCGGGCCGCCGAGCGGCTCGGCATCGAGATCCCCCGGTTCTGCGACCACCCCCTGCTCGCCCCGGCCGGTGCCTGCCGCCAGTGCATCGTCGAGGTCGAGGGCCAGCGCAAGCCGATGGCGTCCTGCACCATCACCTGCACGGACGGCATGGTGGTCAAGACCCAGCTGACCTCGCCGGTCGCGGAGAAGGCGCAGAAGGGTGTGATGGAGCTGCTGCTCATCAACCACCCGCTGGACTGCCCGGTCTGCGACAAGGGCGGCGAGTGCCCGCTCCAGAACCAGGCCATGTCGCACGGCAACGCCGAGTCCCGCTTCGAGGGGAAGAAGCGGACGTTCCAGAAGCCCGTGCCGATCTCCACGCAGGTGCTGCTGGACCGCGAGCGGTGCGTGCTGTGCGCGCGCTGCACCCGGTTCTCCAACCAGGTCGCCGGCGACCCGATGATCGAGCTGCTCGAGCGGGGGGCGCTTCAGCAGGTCGGCACCGGCGAGGGCGACCCGTTCGAGTCGTACTTCTCCGGCAACACCATCCAGATCTGCCCGGTCGGCGCGCTGACCTCGGCGGCCTACCGGTTCCGCTCCCGCCCCTTCGACCTGGTGTCGTCGCCGTCGGTCTGCGAGCACTGCGCGGGCGGCTGCGCCACCCGCACCGACCACCGCCGCGGCAAGGTCATGCGGCGGCTCGCCGCCAACGACCCCGAGGTCAACGAGGAGTGGATCTGCGACAAGGGCAGGTTCGCCTTCCGGTACGCGCAGCAGAAGGACCGGCTGACGACGCCGCTGGTGCGCAACCCCGAGGGCGAGCTCGTCCCGGCGTCCTGGCCGGAGGCGCTGGAGATCGCCGCCCAGGGCCTGCTCGCCTCGCGCGGCCGGACCGGCGTCCTCACCGGCGGCCGGCTCACCGTCGAGGACGCCTACGCGTACAGCAAGTTCGCGCGCGTGGCGCTCGACACCAACGACATCGACTTCCGCGCACGCGTGCACAGCAGCGAGGAGGCAGACTTCCTGGCCGCCCGGGTCGCCGGACGCGGACGGGACGTCGACGGTACGGGTGTCACGTACACCTCCCTGGAGAAGGCACCCGCGGTCCTGCTCGTCGGCTTCGAGTCCGAGGAGGAGGCGCCCGGGGTCTTCCTGAGGCTGCGCAAGGCCTGGCGGGGGCACGGGCAGAAGGTGTTCGCCGTGGCCACCCACGCCACCCGGGGCCTTCAGAAGGCGGGCGGCACGCTGCTGCCGGCCGCGCCGGGCACCGAGACCGAGTGGCTGGACGCGCTGGCGAGCGGTGTCGGCCTGGAGGACGACGGCGCACAGGCCGCGCAGGCGCTGCGCGCCGAGGGAGCCGTGATCGTCGTCGGAGAGCGGCTGGCCTCGGTGGCGGGCGGACTCACCGCCGCCGTACGGGCCGCGTCCGCGACCGGTGCCCAGCTGGTGTGGATGCCGCGCCGGGCGGGCGAGCGCGGTGCGATCGAGGCGGGCGCCGTGCCGTCGCTGCTGCCGGGCGGCCGCCCGGCGACCGACCCGCGCGCGCGGGAGGAGGTCGCCGCCGTGTGGGGCGTCGCCGAACTCCCGCACCGCTACGGCCGTGACACCGCCCAGATCGTCCAGGCCGCGGCCGACGGCCAGTTGCAGGCGCTGGTCGTCGCCGGTGTGGAGGTCGCCGACCTGCCCGACCCGGCACGCGCGCGTGCCGCCCTGGCGGAGGTCGGCTTCCTGGTGTCGCTGGAGCTGCGGCCCAGCGAGGTCACCGAGCACGCGGACGTGGTCCTGCCCGTGGCGGCCGTCGCGGAGAAGTCCGGCAGCTTCCTCAACTGGGAGGGCCGGGTGCGCTTCTTCGAGGCCGCGCTCAAGCCCGACCAGATGACCCGCCGCCTGGCGCCCAGCGACCTGCGGGTGCTCCAGATGCTGGCCGACGCCATGGACGTCCATCTGGGGCTGCCGGACCTGCGGACCGCGCACGCCGAGCTGGACCGGCTCGGCGCCTGGACCGGACCGCGCGCCACCGACCCGCTGGACAGCGCGGGCGTGCTGCCCAGGCCGGCCACCGGGGAGGCGGTGCTCGCCGGGCACCGGCTCCTGCTCGACCACGGCGTCCTCCAGGAGGGCGACGAGGCGCTCGCCGGGACCCGGCACGCGGCACGCGCGCGCGTGTCGGCCGCCACGGCCGCCGAGGCGGGCGTCGCCGACGGCGACCCGATCGCCGTGACCGGCCCCTCCGGGACGGTCGAACTCCCGCTGGAGATCACCGAGATGCCCGACCGGGTGGTGTGGCTCCCGCTGAACTCCGTCGGTGGTGGCGTCGCCTCCGGCACCGGGGCCCTGCCCGGCTCCCTCGTCCGCATCGGCCCGGCGACCCGCGCGACCGAGGCCCCCAAGGAGGTGGAGGCATGAGCCCGTACCTCGCCGCAGAGAACCTCTCGATGTTCGGCACCGACCCCTGGTGGCTGGTCGTCGTCAAGGCGGTGTTCTGCTTCGCGTTCCTGATGGTGACCGTGCTGTTCTCCATCGTCTGGGAGCGCAAGGTCGTCGCCTGGATGCAGCTGCGCATCGGCCCGAACCGGCACGGCCCCTGGGGACTGCTCCAGTCGCTCGCCGACGGCATCAAGCTGATGCTCAAGGAGGACGTCGTCGTCAAGCGCGCGGACAAGGTGGTCTACGTCCTCGCGCCGATCGTCGCGGCCATCCCGGCCTTCATGGCGATCGCGGTGATCCCCTTCGGCCCGGCGGACAACGAGGTCTCGATCTTCGGCCACCGCACGGCCATGCAGCTGACCGACCTGCCGATCGCGGTGCTCTACCTGCTCGCGGTCGCCTCGGTCGGCATCTACGGCATCGTGCTGGCGGGCTGGAGCTCCGGATCGACGTATCCGCTGCTCGGCGGCCTGCGCTCGTGCGCGCAGATGATCTCCTACGAGATCGCCATGGGCGCCGCGTTCGCCTCGGTGTTCCTGTACTCGGGCTCGATGTCGACGTCGACGATCGTCGCGCAGCAACACGACCGCTGGTACATCCTGCTGCTGCCGGTCTCCTTCATCCTCTACATCGTCACCATGGTCGGCGAGACCAACCGCGCCCCCTTCGACATGCCGGAGTCCGAGGGCGACCTGGTGGGCGGGTTCAACACCGAGTACTCGTCGATCAAGTTCGCGATGTTCATGCTCGCCGAATACGTGAACATGGTGACGGTCTCGGCCGTGTCGACCACGCTCTTCCTCGGCGGCTGGCGGGCCCCCTGGCCGATCAGCACCTTCTGGGCCGGCGCCAACCACGGCTGGTGGCCGCTGCTCTGGTTCGTGATCAAGGTGCAGCTGCTGCTGTTCTTCTTCATCTGGCTGCGCGGCACCCTTCCCCGGGTCCGCTACGACCAGCTGATGAAGCTCGGCTGGAAGGTCCTGATCCCGGTCTCCGTGACCTGGCTGATGCTCGTCGCGGCCGTGCGGACCCTCAGGAACGAGAACTACGACTTCGCCGACATCGCCCTGTACGTCGGTGGCGCGGTCCTGGCCCTGCTGGTGCTGTCCTTCGTCGCCGACATGTTCCGCGAGAAGGCGAAGGCGGCCGAGCAGCCGGCGGCCGAACCGGCCGGGTTCGACCCGATGGCCGGCGGGTTCCCCGTGCCGCCGCTGCCGGGTCAGGAGTTGCCGGCGGTGCCGCGGCGCCGCCCCCGCCGCGAGGGCGAGTTGATTGTCAGTGGCGGATCGGATACTGCCAGTGACGGATCTCTGGATGGAAAGGAGGCGTCCGATGGCTGAGGAGCCCAAGGAGACCACACCCGGTTTCATGAACCCCGTGGCCGGCTTCGGCGTGACCTTCAAGGCCATGTTCAAGAAGCGGCTGACCGAGCAGTACCCGGAGCAGAAGAAGACCACCGCTCCGCGCTTCCACGGACGGCACCAGCTCAACCGCCATCCGGACGGCCTGGAGAAGTGCGTCGGCTGCGAGCTGTGCGCCTGGGCCTGCCCCGCCGACGCCATCTACGTGGAGGGCGCCGACAACACCGACGAGGAGCGCTACTCGCCGGGCGAGCGGTACGGCCGCGTCTACCAGATCAACTACGCCCGCTGCATCCTGTGCGGCCTGTGCATCGAGGCGTGCCCCACGCGCGCGCTGACGATGACCAACGAGTTCGAACTGGCCGACTCCAGTCGCGCGAACCTCATCTACACCAAGGAACAGCTGCTCGCCGGCCTCGAAGAGGGCATGGTCGACTCGCCGCACGCCATCTACCCCGGGACGGACGAGCAGGACTACTACCGGGGCCTGGTGACGGAGGCCGCGCCCGGCACGGTGCGCCAGGTCGCCGTCTCCAAGGGCGAGAGCCCGCAGGAGGCGGCGGCGACCTTCGGCGAGGACGAGCCGGCCTCGGAGAAGGTGATCGGCCGATGACCGCACAACTCGCCGCCTACACCACCTCCACCGGTGAGGCCTTCCAGTTCTGGGTCCTCGGCACCGTCGCGGTGATCGGGGCCCTGTGCACCGTCTTCATGAAGAAGGCCGTGCACAGCGCGCTGTGCCTGGCCGGCACCATGATCGTCCTGGCGGTGTTCTATCTCGCCAACGGCGCCTACTTCCTCGGCATCGTGCAGATCGTCGTCTACACCGGCGCGATCATGATGCTGTTCCTGTTCGTGGTGATGCTCGTCGGTGTGACCGCCGCGGACTCCCTGAAGGAGACCATCAAGGGCCAGCGCTGGCTGGCCCTGTTGTGTGGGCTCGGGTTCGGCGTCCTGCTCTTCGCGGGTATCGCCAACGCCTCCCTGAAGGACTTCGCCGGCACCGGCAAGGCGAACGCGAACGGCAACGTGGAGGGACTGGCGTCCCTCATCTTCACCAAGTACGTGTTCGCCTTCGAACTCACCGGCGCCCTGCTCATCACGGCCACCATCGGCGCCATGGTCCTCACCCACCGGGAGCGCGTCGAGCGCGCCAGGACCCAGCGCGAGCTGTCCGAGCAGCGCGTGCGCGAGGGGAAGTACGTACCGCCGCTGCCGGCCCCCGGCGTCTACGCCCGGCACAACGCGGTGGACATCGCGGGTCTGCTGCCCGACGGCACCCCCTCCGAGCTCACGGTCAGCAAGACCCTGCGCGAGCGCGGTCAGATCCGGGACGTATCCGCCGAGGCGCTGAACGACCTCAAGGCCCTGGAGCAGCGCGCCGAGGAACGCCTGGAGCGCACCGAGATCCAGCCGTCGGCCTTCAAGCGGACCGAGGAGGCGTCGAAGTGAATCCCGTCAACTACCTCTATCTCGCCGCCCTGTTGTTCACGATCGGCGCCACCGGCGTCCTCATCCGGCGCAACGCCATCGTGGTCTTCATGTGCATCGAGCTGATGCTGAACGCCTGCAACCTCGCGTTCGTCGCCTTCTCCCGGATGCACGGCAGTCTCGACGGCCAGATCATCGCCTTCTTCACGATGGTCGTCGCCGCAGCGGAGGTCGTGGTCGGTCTCGCGATCATCGTGTCGCTGTTCCGTTCCCGCCACTCGGCCTCGGTCGACGACGCCAGCCTGATGAAGCTGTAAGGGGTCGGAAGAATCGTGGACAACCTGATTGCGCTGCTGATCGCGGCGCCCCTGCTCGGAGCGGCCGTCCTCCTGGTCGGCGGCCGGCGGCTCGACGCCGTCGGCCACTGGCTCGGCACCCTGCTCGCGGCCGTCTCCTTCGTGATCGGCCTGGTCCTCTTCGCCGACCTGCTCGGCAAGGACGCCGGAAACCGGACCATGATCCAGCACCTGTTCAGCTGGATCCCGGTGGCCGGCTTCCAGGCGGACGTCACCTTCCGGCTCGACCAGCTGTCGATGACGTTCGTGCTGCTGATCACCGGCGTCGGCTCACTGATCCACCTGTACTCAATCGGGTACATGGAGCACGACGAGCGGCGCCGCCGCTTCTTCGGCTATCTCAACCTGTTCCTCGCGGCGATGCTGCTGCTCGTCCTCGCCGACAACTACCTGCTGCTGTACGTCGGCTGGGAGGGCGTCGGTCTCGCCTCCTACCTGCTGATCGGCTTCTGGCAGCACAAGCCCAGCGCGGCCACCGCCGCGAAGAAGGCCTTCCTGGTCAACCGCGTCGGCGACATGGGTCTGTCGATCGCGATCATGCTGATGTTCACGACGTTCGGGACCTTCGCCTTCGGCCCGGTCCTCAGCCATGCGGGGGACACCGGCGAGGGCAGGCTCACCGCGATCGCCCTGATGCTGCTGCTCGCCGCGTGCGGCAAGTCCGCCCAGGTGCCGCTGCAGTCCTGGCTCGGGGACGCGATGGAGGGCCCGACCCCGGTCTCCGCGCTCATCCACGCCGCCACGATGGTGACCGCGGGCGTCTACCTCATCGTCCGCTCCGGCGCGATCTTCAACGCGGCGCCCGACGCGCAGCTCGCCGTCACCGTGGTCGGCGCGGTCACGCTGCTGTTCGGTGCGATCGTCGGTTGCGCGAAGGACGACATCAAGAAGGCGCTGGCCGGCTCGACCATGTCGCAGATCGGCTACATGGTGCTGGCCGCGGGCCTCGGCCCCATCGGCTACGTCTTCGCGATCATGCACCTGGTGACGCACGGCTTCTTCAAGGCCGGGCTGTTCCTCGGCGCCGGTTCCGTCATGCACGGCATGAACGACGAGGTCGACATGCGCAGGTACGGCGGCCTCAGGAAGTACATGCCGGTCACGTTCATCACCTTCGGCCTCGGCTACCTCGCCATCATCGGCTTCCCCGGCCTGTCCGGCTTCTTCTCCAAGGACAAGATCATCGAGGCGGCCTTCGCCAAGGGCGGCACCGAGGGCTGGATCCTCGGCGGCGCGGCCCTGCTGGGCGCGGCCATCACGGCGTACTACATGACGCGGGTGATGCTGATGACGTTCTTCGGCGAGGAGCGCTGGCGCCACCAGCCCACCGCCTCCCCGGCCGAGCCCGGCGTGGAGCCGGCGGCCGAGGAGCGGGGCGAGCACGCGGAGCCGCACCCGCACGAGTCGCCGAAGGTCATGACGATCCCCATGATCGTGCTGGCCGTCGGGTCCGTCTTCGGCGGCGCGTTCTTCAGCATCGGCGACCGCTTCCTGCACTGGCTGGAGCCGGTCACCGGGCACAGTGAGGGCAACTCGCCGGTCAGCGCCCTGACGGTCACCGGAGCGACCATCGTGTGCCTGGTCGTCGGCGTCGCGATCGCCTACGCCCAGTACGGCCGCAAGCCGGTCCCGGCCGTCGCCCCGCGCGGGTCGCTGCTCACCCGGGCGGCCCGGCGCGACCTGCTCCAGGACGACTTCAACCACGTCGTACTGGTCCGCGGCGGCGAGCACCTCACCCGGTCCCTGGTGTACGTCGACCACACCCTGGTCGACGGCGTCGTCAACGGCACGGCGGCCTCGATGGGCGGCCTGTCCGGACGGATGCGCCGGCTGCAGAACGGCTTCGCGCGCTCCTACGCGGTCTCGATGTTCGGCGGTGCGGCGCTCCTGGTCGCCGCGACCCTGCTGATGAGGGCGGTCTGATACCGATGTCCTTTCCTCTGCTGACAGCGACGGCGGTGCTCCCGGCCCTCGGGGCGGTGGCCACGGCCGCCGTGCCGGCCGCCCGGCGCACCGCCGCCAAGTGGCTGGCGCTCATCGCCTCGCTCGCCACGCTCGCCCTGGCCATCGCCGTCGTGGTGCGCTTCGACCCGGGCGGCGCCCGTTACCAGCTCACCGAGTCCCACGCCTGGATCTCGGCCTTCGGGGTCCGGTACGAGCTCGGTGTGGACGGCATCGGCGTGGCACTGGTCGCGCTGACCGCCCTGCTGATCCCGTTCGTGATCCTCGCGGGCTGGCACGACGCAGACCCGCTGGAGACCGGCAGCCGCCGCTGGCGGCCGACGCAGGGCTTCTTCGCCCTGATCCTGGCCGTCGAGGCGATGGTGATCATCTCCTTCGAGGCCACGGACGTCTTCCTCTTCTACATCTTCTTCGAAGCCATGCTGATCCCGCTGTACTTCCTCATCGGCGGCTTCGGGGACCGTGCCCACGAGCACGGCGAGGAGACGGCCTCCACGCAGCGGTCGTACGCGGCGGTGAAGTTCCTGCTCTACAACCTGGCCGGCGGTCTGATCATGCTGGCCGCGGTGATCGGCCTGTACGTGGTCGCGGGGAACTTCTCGCTCACCGAGATCGCGCAGGCCCGTGCCAACGGCTCCCTGCACATGGCGACCAGCACCGAACGCTGGCTGTTCCTCGGCTTCTTCTTCGCCTTCGCGGTGAAGGCGCCGCTGTGGCCGCTGCACACCTGGCTGCCCAACGCCATGGGTGAGGCCACCGCCCCGGTCGCCGTGCTCATCACGGCGGTCGTGGACAAGGTGGGCACCTTCGCGATGCTGCGCTTCTGCCTCCAGCTGTTCCCGGAGGCCAGCAAGTGGGCCACGCCCGTCATCCTCGTCCTGGCGCTGATCAGCATCCTGTACGGGGCGCTGCTCGCGGTGGGCCAGCGGGACATCAAGCGGCTGATCGCCTACGCGTCGATCTCGCACTTCGGCTTCATCATCATGGGCATCTTCGCGATGACCAGCCAGGGCCAGTCCGGCGCGACGCTCTACATGGTCAACCACGGCATCTCGACGGCCGCGCTCCTGCTGGTCGCCGGGTTCCTGATCTCCCGGCGCGGCTCGCGGCTCATCGCCGACTTCGGAGGCGTCCAGAAGGTGGCGCCGGTGCTCGCCGGAACCTTCCTGATCGGCGGTCTGGCGACGCTCTCGCTGCCGGGGCTCGCGCCCTTCGTCAGCGAGTTCCTGGTCCTGGTCGGCACGTTCACGCGGCACCCGGCGATCGGCATCATCGCCACCTTCGGCATCGTGCTCGCCGCGCTGTACACCCTCGTCCTCTACCAGCGGACGATGACCGGCCCGGTGAAGCCGGAGGTCTCGGCGATGCCCGACCTGCGGGTGCGCGAGCTGGTGGTGGTGGCCCCGCTGATCGTGCTGCTGATCTTCCTGGGGGTCTATCCGAAGCCGGTCGCGGACATCGTCAACCCGGCGGTGAAGCAGACCATGTCCGACGTACACCAGACCGACCCCAAGCCCGCGGTGGAGGCGGCCAAGTGAGTGCAACAGCCGTCCACAGCCTGTGGACAACGGCAGCCGACCCGATCTCGAAGATCCAGGCGCCGAAGATCGAATACGGGCAGTTGTCGCCCACCCTGATCGTCGTGGGCGCGGCGATCGTCGGGGTGCTCATCGAGGCGTTCATCCCGCGCCGGTCCCGTTACTACGCGCAGGTGTTCGTGTCCGTCGTCGCGCTCGCGGCCGCGTTCGCCGCGGTCGTCGCGCTCGCGGCGGACGGCTACGGCACCACCAAGGCGCACATCGCGGCGATGGGCGCCGTCGCGGTCGACGGCCCCTCGCTCTTCCTCCAGGGGACGATCCTGCTGGCCTCCCTGGTCGGCCTGTTCACCTTCGCCGAGCGGCGCCTGGACCCGCAGGCGCACGGCAACCGCATCGACTCCTTCGCCGCGCAGGCCTCGGCCGTGCCGGGCAGCGACAGCGAGAAGGCCGCGGTGAAGGCCGGTTTCACCACCACCGAGGTCTTCCCGCTGCTGCTCTTCGCGGTCGCCGGCATGCTGGTGTTCCCCTCGGCCAACGACCTGCTGACGCTGTTCGTGGCCCTGGAGGTCTTCTCCCTGCCGCTGTACCTGCTGTGCGCGCTGGCCCGCCGCAAGCGGCTGATGTCGCAGGAGGCCGCGGTCAAGTACTTCCTGCTCGGCGCGTTCGCCTCGGCGTTCACCCTGTTCGGCATCGCCCTGCTGTACGGGTACGCGGGCTCCGTGTCGTACGCCACGATCGCGCGGGTCGTCGAGGGCAACGTGCCGAACGTCGACCCGGCGCTGGCCAACACCATGGGCAACGACGCGCTGCTGCTGATCGGCGCCGCGATGATCGTGATGGGTCTGCTGTTCAAGGTGGGCGCGGTCCCGTTCCACATGTGGACGCCCGACGTCTACCAGGGCGCCCCGACCCCTGTCACCGGGTTCATGGCGGCGGCGACCAAGGTGGCGGCGTTCGGCGCGCTGCTGCGGCTGCTGTACGTCGTGCTGCCGGGCATGCGCTGGGACTGGCGGCCGGTCATGTGGGGCGTGACGATCCTCACCATGCTGGGCGGTGCGATCGTCGCGATCACGCAGACCGACATCAAGCGGCTGCTGGCGTACTCGTCGATCGCCCACGCGGGATTCATCCTCGCGGGTGTCATCGCCACCTCGAAGGACGGCGTGTCCTCCGTGCTGTTCTACCTGGCCGCGTACTCCTTCGTGACGATCGGCGCGTTCGCCGTGGTGACGCTGGTGCGCGACGCGGGCGGCGAGGCGACGCACCTGTCGAAGTGGGCCGGTCTCGGCCGGCGCTCGCCGCTGGTGGCGGCCGTGTTCGCGGTCTTCCTGCTGGCCTTCGCGGGCATCCCGCTGACCTCCGGGTTCGCCGGGAAGTTCGCCGTGTTCAAGGCGGCGGCGGAGGGCGGCGCGGTGCCGCTGGTCGTGATCGGTGTGATCTCGTCCGCGATCGCCGCCTTCTTCTACATCCGGGTGATCGTGCTGATGTTCTTCAGCGAGCCGCGGCCGGAGGGCCCGACGGTGGCCGTGCCGTCGCCGCTGACGATGACCGCGATCGGCGTGGGTGTGGCGGTCACGGTGGTCCTGGGCGTGGCCCCGCAGTACTTCCTGGACCTGGCGAACCAGGCCGGGGTGTTCGTGCGCTGAGGCACCCCTTCACCGGCCGGCTGCCCGGCACCTCCGTCAGCGGGGGTGCCGGGCAGCGGTGTGAGGGGGGTCGCAGATCCACAGGGCCCGGGCCCAGGGTGCCGGCCTGTGGATAACTCCGGCGTTGTCGGCGCCGCCCCCTATCGTGGAGGCAGTGGTCGAGGGACGACGTACGGGGGACGAGACGATGGGCGGGACGGGCGGTGTCACCGAGATGCCAGTGACGGACAGCGAGACGCTGGCCACGCTGAACCGGGTCTTCGGATACGAGGCCTTCCGGGGCGAGCAGGAAGCGGTCATCGAGCATGTGGTGGCGGGCGGCGACGCCGTCGTCCTCATGCCCACCGGTGGCGGCAAGTCGCTGTGCTACCAGATCCCGGCCCTGGTCAGACCCGGTACGGGCATCGTGGTCTCGCCGCTGATCGCGCTGATGCAGGACCAGGTGGACGCCCTGCGGGCGCTGGGCGTGCGCGCCGGCTTCATCAACTCCACCCAGGACTTCGACGAGCGGCGGGTGGTCGAGGCCGAGTTCCTGGCGGGCGAGCTGGACCTGCTCTATCTGGCACCGGAGCGCCTGCGCCTGGACACCACGATGGACCTGCTCTCCCGCGGCAAGATCTCCGTCTTCGCCATCGACGAGGCGCACTGCGTCTCGCAGTGGGGCCACGACTTCCGCCCGGACTACCTGACGCTGTCGGTGCTGGGCGAGCGCTGGCCGGACGTGCCGCGGATCGCGCTCACGGCGACCGCCACGCACGCCACCCACCAGGAGATCACCCAGCGGCTGGACATGCCGCGGGCCCGGCACTTCGTGGCGAGCTTCGACCGGCCCAACATCCAGTACCGGATCGTGCCCAAGGTCGATCCGAAGAAGCAGCTACTGGCCTTCCTGCGCGCGGAGCACGCGGGCGACGCGGGCATCGTGTACTGCCTCTCGCGCAACTCGGTGGAGCGGACGGCCGAGTTCCTCTCGCAGCACGGCATCGAGGCGGTGCCCTACCACGCGGGCCTGGACGCGGGCACGCGCGCGGCCCACCAGTCCCGCTTCCTGCGCGAGGACGGCCTGGTGGTGGTCGCCACGATCGCCTTCGGCATGGGCATCGACAAGCCGGACGTCCGCTTCGTCGCCCATCTGGACCTGCCCAAGTCGGTCGAGGGCTACTACCAGGAGACGGGCCGCGCCGGACGGGACGGCCTGCCGTCGACGGCGTGGATGGCCTACGGCCTGAACGACGTCATCCAGCAGCGCAAGCTGATCCAGTCCTCGGAGGGCGACGAGGCGTTCCGCCGCCGGGCCGCAGCCCACCTGGACTCGATGCTCGCCCTGTGCGAGACGGCACGGTGCCGCCGCGGTCAGCTCCTCGCCTACTTCGGCCAGGACCCGGACCAGGCGGGCTGCGGCAACTGCGACACCTGTCTGACCCCGCCCGAGACCTGGGACGGCACGGTCGCCGCCCAGAAGGTGCTGTCGACGGTGGTGAGACTGCAGCGGGAGCGGGGCCAGAAGTTCGGCGCGGGGCAGATCATCGACATCCTGCTCGGCAAGCGCACCGGCCGGGTGATCCAGTTCGACCACGACCAGCTCTCCGTGTTCGGCATCGGCGAGGATCTGGCCGAGGGCGAATGGCGAGGTGTCGTACGCCAGTTGCTGGCGCAGGGACTGCTCGCGGTCGAGGGGGAGTACGGCACGCTGGTGCTGACCGACGCGAGCGCCGCGGTGCTGCGGCGCGAGCGGGAGGTGCCGCTGCGCAAGGAGCCGAAGCGGCCGGCCGCCGCGCGGTCGGGGGCCTCGTCCTCGGGGTCGTCGACGTCCTCGGGGCGGGGCAGGAGCAAGGCCGCCGTGGCCGAACTCCCCGAGGAACTGCTGCCCGCCTTCGAGGCCCTGCGCGCCTGGCGTGCCGAGCAGGCCCGCGAGCAGGGCGTCCCGGCGTACGTCATCTTCCACGACGCCACGCTCCGCGAGATCGTCACGCTCCGGCCCACGTCCGTGGCCCAGTTGGGCACGGTCGGCGGGGTCGGTGAGAAGAAGCTGGCGACGTACGGGGAGGGTGTCCTCGGGGTGCTCGAGTCGCTGGGCGGGCCGGCCGCCGCCGGGGCGGACGGGGCGGCCGGGCAGGACGCGGCGAAGGACGGGCCCGCTCCGGACCCGGAGGCGGACTGGGACACCGAGCCCGAGCCCGGGGAGGGGACGTAGCCGGACCCGGCCCGTTCAGCGCAGCGCCGTCAGTCCGGGGGCGAAGGTGATCAGGAGCGGCAGCAGGGGAACCAGGGCCGCGACCGTCGTCGTCAGGGCCCTTCGCCTGCGGTCCAGCCGGGGCGGGGGCTCCAGGAGGCGGTCCACCCGCTCACCGAGCAGACGGTGACTGGAGGCGCAGGAGAGGACTCCGCGGTGCTGGTTGAGCTCGATCAGGGCCAGGGCGGTGGTGAGGTGGCCGTGGCGGCGGGAGGCGGTGTCGTCGGCGGCCAGTTCGACCAGGCGGTGGGTCTGGTCGCAGAAGTGGGTGAACAGGGGGACGCGCGGGAAGCCCGTCGCCAGTGCGGTCGACAGGTGCAGCAGCCAGTCGTGGTGGGCGCGGGCGTGTCCGCGTTCGTGGGCGAGGACGGCGTCGAGCTGATGGCCGGTGAGGCGGTGCAGGGCGCCGGTGGTGACGATGAGCTGCGGCGGATGGCCGGGCATCCACCAGGCGTCGGGATACTCGTCCTCCAGCACCAGCATCGGGCCGCGGGCGGCGGGCAGCCCGGCGGGCAGGTCGGGCGCGCGCTCCCGCAGGTGCGCGCGGGCCAGGCCACGGCGGCGTCGGGCCTCCGCGAGCTCGCGGCCGAGCATCGCGGTGGTCCAGGCGGCCCCGCACGCCAGCAGCAGGGTCAGGGCGGTGGCCCAGGCCGGCGCGGCCGACAGGCCGTACGCGGCGGTCACCGACGGCGGGGCGGGCGCGAACACCCGGTCGCGGACGGTGTGGAAGACAGCCGCGGTGCCCAGGACCAGCCCGGCCAGGCAGCACAGGAGGACGGTGGCGACCAGGCACTGCCACACCCACAGCGCGACGACCGGTTCCCGTTCGGGCCACCCCGCCCGGGTCAGCGCGCGCGGTACGGGCACGGCGGCCGTCAGTGCGACGGCGCCCAGCAGGAGCAGGCAGACGGTCATGCCACGGACTCCGGATCCTGATCGGAGGTGGGCGGGTGTCGGGTCGTGCGGTGGGGTGGTGCCGAGTGCTGGTGGTGCGGGTGGCGCGGCGGTGCGGGTGGCGCTGAGGTGCTGTGCGGCGGCCGGCGCGGGGCTCGCGCACGGTCTGCCGTCAGTATGACGGCGATGGGCGGCGCCAGTCAGGGCCTGAACGGCAACCAATCCCCGCCGCACCCACCGCGTCACGGTGCGCACACCACCGGGCGCTCACTTCCGTGTGCACACGGCTGTGCGCACCTCACCGCACACCGCCGCGCGCGGTCGCCCGACGTGCCGGTCAGCCCGTCACGATCCGTCCCGTGACCTCTCCCAGCCCCACCCGTACGCCGTTCGCGCCCGGGGCCCAGGCGGACAGTGTCACCACGTCCCCGTCCTCCAGGAACGTCCGCTTGCCGTCCGGGAGTTCGAGTGGCTCACGGCCGTTCCAGGTGAGCTCCAGCAGTGAGCCGCGCTGCGCGGGCTCGGCCCCGCTCACGGTGCCCGAGCCGTACAGGTCGCCGGTGCGCAGGGACGCACCGTTGACCGTCATGTGGGCGAGCTGCTGGGCGGCCGTCCAGTACATGGTGGAGAAGGGCGGCTCGGACACCACATGGCCGTTGATCGCGACGGAGATCCGCAGGTCGTAGCCGCCGGGCTCGTCCCCGGAGTCGTCCAGGTAGGGCAGCAGCGGGTGGGTGCGCTCCGGCGCGGCCACCCGTGCCTCCTCCAGCGCGTCCAGCGGCGTGATCCACGCCGACACCGAGGTGGCGAACGACTTGCCGAGGAACGGGCCGAGGGGGACGTACTCCCAGGCCTGGATGTCGCGCGCCGACCAGTCGTTGAGCAGGCACAGCCCGAAGACGTGCTCCCGGAAGTCCTCCAGCGCCACCGGCCGGCCGAGCCGCGACGGCACACCGACCACGAAACCGACCTCGGCCTCGATGTCCAGCCGGACGGAGGGCCCGAAGACCGGGGCGGGATCGCCGGGGGCCTTCCGCTGGCCCGAGGGACGCACGACGTCCGTGCCCGAGACGACCACCGTGCCCGAGCGGCCGTGGTAGCCGATCGGCAGGTGCTTCCAGTTGGGGGTCAGCGAGTCCTCGGCGTCCGGGCGGAAGATCTGCCCCACGTTCCGCGCGTGGTTCTCGGAGGCGTAGAAGTCGACGTAGTCGGCGACCTCGAAGGGCAGGTGCAGGGTCACCGAGGACAGCGGGTGCAGGAACGGCGCGACCGTCTCCTGATGCGACGGCACCGTCACCCACGCCGTCAGCGCGCGCCGCACGTCCGACCAGGCGGTGCGGCCGGCCGCGAGCAGCGGGTTCAGAGTGGGCCGCGCGAGCAGGGCGGCGTACGGCGAGCCGAGCGCCACGGCCGCGGCGCCCGCGTCGAGGACGTGGTCGCCGAGCCGGACGCCGACGGTCCGCTCCTGCGATCCGGCGCGGGAGAAGACGCCGTAGGGAAGGTTGTGCGGACCGAAGGGGTCGCCCTCGGGGACCTCGAAGGGGGGCATCGGGTACTGCCTCTCTTTCGTGTGCCGTGCGTTCCAGTGGTTCGGGCCACACGTTCATGTGGTCGCGCCACACGTTACGGGGGCGTTGGCTGTCTTGGGCAGTGCCTAAAGAGTTTGCAATGTCCGGATTGGCCTTGTCGGAGCGGGCAATTCCGGCTTAGCGTCCTTTGGGGGACGCGGACGGGGTGGGTCCGCTCCGTAGGGGGGACACGTGGGGGGACCCGTGGCCAGGAATGCCGTCAGCGTGCCTTTCGGCGCCGACCGTGATGTGCCGGGCCTGATCGTGAAGTTCGGCGACTATCCGCTGCACCACGGCGGGGTGGGGGCGATCCGCAGTCTGGGCCGGCTGGGCGTGCCCATGTACGCGATCACCGAGGACGCCTACACGCCGGCGGCCTCCTCCCGTTATCTCAAACGGGCGTTCGTCTGGCCGACGAGGGGCACCGAGGAGGCGGACCACCTGGTGGAGGGACTGCTGCGGATCGGCAACCGCATCGGGCGGCCCACCGTCCTGGTGCCCACCGACGAGGAGGCGGCCGTCCTGATCGCCGAGCACCAGGACGAACTCAAGGGCCACTTCCTCTTCCCGCGTGTCACCCCGGATCTGCCGCGCCGCCTGGCCAGCAAGCAGGGCCTGCACGAACTCTGCGTCGAGCACGGCGTCCCGAGCCCGGCGGCGGCCTTCCCGCAGTCGTACGAGGACATCGCCGCGTTCGCCGAGACGGCCCGCTTCCCGGTGGTGGCCAAGAACCGCGAGGCGTTCGTGCGCCGCAGCCGGCCGGCCGTGAACGGCACCACGCGGATCGCCACCCGCGAGGGACTGCTCGCGCTCGCCCGCGACTGGGGCCCTCGGCCGGGGGTGATCCTCCAGGAGTACCTGCCCCGGGAGGAGGCCGAGGACTGGATCGTGCACGCCTACTTCGACCAGGACTCCACGCCGCTCGCGATGTTCACCGGTGTGAAGGTCCGCTCCTGGCCGCCGCACGCGGGGATGACGGCCAACGCGTACGTGGTCGACAACCCGGAACTCGCCGACCTCGCCGCGCGTTTCATCAAACAGATCGGCTTCACCGGAATCATCGACCTCGACCTGCGCTTCGACCGGCGCGACGGACAGTACAAGCTTCTCGACTTCAACCCGCGCATGGGCGCCCAGTTCCGGCTCTTCGAGAACGAGTCGGGGGTGGATGTCGTACGCGCCATGCACCTCGACCTGACCGGGCGGCCCGTTCCCGAGGGGGAACAGCGGGCCGGCCACCGCTACGTCGTGGAGAACATCGACCTGCCCGCCCTGATCGCCTACCGGCGCAGCGGATACACCACACCGCACGCCCCGGCGAAGGCGAGCGGGACCGAGCCGGCCTGGTTCGCGGGTGACGACCCGCTGCCGTTCCTCACCATGCTGGCCCGCTTCGTGCGGCCGGGCGCGAAGCACCTGTTCCAGCTGTGGCGCACCAACCGCCGTAGCGGCACGACCGGTTAGACGCCATGTCCGGCGGTCGTCCCGCGGCCGGCCCCGCCCACCGCGGCGGCAGGTGACGCGACGCATCTGCACATCCTGGGGAGGGACTTCGTAAATCGTCTTGGCCGCGTTGGGCTTCCTCGGCCACGAGCTGCGCACGGAGCTTCGTGTGCGGCACGGAGTTCGCCTCACCACGGCCGGCCCGCCATCTGGCGGTGGCACACGGCTCAGCATTTCGCGGAGGCGGTGGACGAGTTGGAGGGAGGTGGCGGCCGGTAAGGCGGGGCTGCAGGGGGCGTCCGGTTCCGGTGGGGCCGGGGGTGCGGCGGATCCGTATTCTCTGATCATGCCCGCTCCCCTTGCATATGCCCTCATCGCCACCGACCTGGACGGAACGCTGCTGCGCGCCGACGACACCGTGTCCGAGCGGTCCCTGGCCGCACTCGCGCGGGCCGCGGCGGCCGGTGCCCGGCACCTCGTCGTCACCGGCCGGCCGGCGCCGAGGGTCCGGGCGCTGCTGAAGGCCCTGGGCTCCACGGGCCTCGCGGTGTGCGGCCAGGGGGCGCAGCTCTACGACGCCGGGGCCGACCGTCTGCTGTGGTCGGTCACGCTGGACACGGAGACGGCCGAGACCGCGCTCGGCAAGATCGAGGCCGAGGTGGGGGAGGTGTACGCCGCGGTCGACCAGGACGGAGCGGACGGGCTCACGCTCATCGAGCCGGGGTACCGCATGCCGCACCCGACCCTGCCGGCGTGGCGGGTCGAGCGGCGTGAGGAACTGTGGCAGGCGCCCATCAGCAAGGTGCTGCTGCGCCATCCCGTGCTGTCCGACGACGAGTTGGCCGAGGTCGCCCGTGGCGCGGTCGGTTCGCTCGCCACGGTCACCATGTCGGGGCCGGGGACCGTCGAGCTCCAGCCCTGCGGCATCAC
Organism: Streptomyces sp. NPDC006393; assembly: GCF_040628575.1. Classification (NCBI taxonomy): domain Bacteria; kingdom Bacillati; phylum Actinomycetota; class Actinomycetes; order Kitasatosporales; family Streptomycetaceae; genus Streptomyces; species Streptomyces sp. NPDC006393. The sequence goes on along the minus strand of NZ_JBEXZD010000025.1, from coordinate 11,861 downwards.
CAAGGCGACCGGGCTGGCGCTGGCCGCCGAGCGCCTGGGGCTCGGCCGGCACAGCGCCGTGGCCTTCGGGGACATGCCGAACGACATCCCCATGTTCCAGTGGGCCGCCCGGGGCGTGGCCATGGCCAACGCCCATCCCGAGCTGAAGGCCGTGGCCGACGAGGTCACCCTGTCGAACGAGGACGACGGCATCGCCGTCGTCCTCGAGCGGTTGTTCCCCTAGAGAACGGGTGGGGCGACGAGAACGGGGGGGCGGCCGATCAGTACGCGCTGAAGACGTTGTCGATCGAGCCGTACCGGTCGGCCGCGTAGTTGCAGGCGGCCGTGATGTTCGCGACCGGGTCGTAGATGTCGAACGAGGTGCCGTCGACGTGGTAGGCGTTGAAGGTCGGCTGGATGACCTGGAGCAGGCCCTTGGACGGGATGCCCTTGGCGGCGTTGGAGTCCCAGAGGTTGATGGCCTGCGGGTTGCCGGACGACTCGCGCATCACGTTGCGGTAGATGCCGTTGTAACTGCCCGGGATGCCCTTGTCGGACATGATCGCGAGGGACTCGCGGATCCAGCCGTCGAGGGTGTTCGGGTAGGCCACCGTGCTCGCGGCCTCGGTGGTCGTGCTCTTGGCCGGGGTGGCGGCGGAGGCGCTGGTGGCGCCGATGAGCGGCAGGGCGAGGACGGCGGCACCCGTGCCGCTGACGGCGAGGGTGCGGACGAGACGAGCGGCGCGGGTACGGCGCTGGACCTGTGCGGGCATGGAAATTCCTCTCCTACGCCTGCGAGGTGAGCTGTCGGGTTCGGGCGGGGAGGTGCCCGGCCGTGTCCCGCGGGACACGGCTTCACCCCAAGCCGTTCCGGCACGGCGTACGACGACGTACGGCGCTCCGGCCCGGCGACTTACCTGGGTCCCCCGCTCCTGCCATGAGTGGTTCGGTCGATGGGCATCGGGCGGCGGCAGGATTCGGCGTCCGCTCGATGGACCGGGAACGTATGCGAGAGCACATGTCCGGAACAAGTGCTCGGATTGCAGATCGTCCTGATTGACCTTGATCTGAGACGTATGGGGCGCTTGATCCTTTGCTATTGCCAAGGGTCAACTGGCATGCGGGGGAAGGGAAGGCGAGAAGAGGGGGCGCACGGAGGGTCGAAGGCCCGGCGTGACCCAACTCACGGTTTCATGGAGCGAAGAGCAATTACGGCTAAGCGGAATTGAGATGACAATAGGGTTAAATCGGGCCATGGGGTGTGCGGGCGTGACGGTCGTCACTTCGGGTGACCTCGTGGCCAGTGCGTACGTGTGCACCTGTGCGCATGTGTGCGAGTGGAGGCGACCCCGGGTAGGGAGAGGTAAGTCGCTAAATATCTGTGCATATGTGGCGATCGAAAACATATCGGGCGTGATCCGATACCGCCTGGCCTGTATAGGTGGGCGCCATCGGTGATCGAAACGTGACCGGATACGCTGACTTGAGTGATGGCAGCGACCTATCGACAAACCGTGTAAGCGCCAGCAGACACCAGCAGACAGGAGACCCCTCGTGACCGTCGTCGGGCCGTTCGGGCTGAGCGTGCGGGACCAGGCTCTCGAAGCCGATGTCCAGGCCGGATTGGCGGCTGTCGAGGAAGGGCTGCTCGAGGCCACCAAGAGTGAGGTCCCCTTCATCACCGAGGCCGCGCAGCACCTGGTCAAGGCGGGCGGGAAGCGGTTCCGGCCGCTGCTCGTGATGCTGGCGGCGCAGTTCGGCGACCCGTACGCGCCGGGGGTCGTGCCCGCGGCCGTGGTGGTGGAGCTGACCCACCTGGCCACGCTGTACCACGACGACGTGATGGACGAGGCCGCCGTGCGGCGCGGGGTGGCCAGCGCGAACACCCGCTGGGGCAACTCCGTCGCGGTCCTCACCGGCGACTTCCTGTTCGCCCGGGCCTCCCAGATCCTCGCCGACCTCGGGCCCGAGGCGGTCCGCGTGCAGGCACTGGCGTTCGAGCGGCTGGTCACCGGGCAGATCCTGGAGACGGCGGGGCCGCAGGACGGACGGGATCCGGTCGACCACTACCTGGACGTGCTGGGCGGCAAGACGGGGTCGCTGGTGGCCGTGTCGTGCCGGTTCGGCGCGATGATGTCCGGCGCCGACGAGACCGTCGTGGACGTGCTGACGCAGTACGGCGAGCGGCTGGGTGTCGCGTTCCAGCTGGCCGACGACGTGCTGGACATCGCCTCCGACTCGCACGAGTCCGGCAAGACCCCGGGGACGGACCTGCGGGAGGGCATCGCGACCCTGCCGGTGCTGCGGCTGCGTGAGCGGGCGCAGCGGCTGGGACTGTCCGAGGACATCGCGCTGTGCGAGCTGCTGGACTCCGACCTCAGCGACGACGCGCTCCACGCGGAGGCCCTCGCGGCGCTGCGGGCGCACCCCGCCCTGGAGCAGGCCCGCCGGGACACCGTGCGGTACGCGGAGGAGGCGCGCGCCGCGCTGGCGCCGCTGCCCGAGTGCGACGCCAAGGCCGCGCTGCTCCAGCTGTGCGACGCGGTGGTGCACCGCGCCGGCTGAGGCCGGTCCTCCCCGAAGCGGCCTGCTGAGGCCGGTTTCCCTCACGGACACGGGCGGCGTCTCCACCCGACCCCTACGGGTCGGGTGGAGACGCCGCCGCTTCATGTCATACCGCAGGCGTACGCGGAGTTGGCTCCGCGGTCTGACGCTTCCGCGCGGCCGATTTGGTCAGATGGAAACCACGGACCACACCACTCCTCACCGATTCGGGTGAGAATGGCGGCTCGGGGTGGGAGCAGTACAGACGGTCAGCCGCCGCCGACGACGGAGGTAAGGCACACATGGCACCGTACGAATCCGACGACACCAGGAGCGCGGCGGTCGACGACCCGCACTCGGCGCGGCGCAAGGCCGCGCGCTACGTCGTCCCGGTCGCGGTGGTGGGGGTGGCGGCGGCGACCATCGGGCTCGTCCCCGCACTCGCCGACTCCGGCGACCCGGACCTTCCGAAGATCACCGCGCAGCAACTCATCGAGAAAATCGCCAAGTCGGACGTCCAGCAGCTGTCCGGCACCGCCAAGATCACCACCGACCTCGGTCTGCCGAACCTCGGCGGTCTGGAGAGCGGCCTGCTCTCCGGCGCCGCCAAGGGCGGTGACGGATCGTCGGCCGACCCGAGCACCAAGCTGACCGAGCTGGCCTCCGGCACGCACACCCTGCGCGTCGCGGCGGACGGCCCGGACCGGCAGAAGGTCTCGCTGATCGAGAGCGCCGCCGAGTACAGCCTCATCCACAACGGCAAGGACGTCTGGGGCTACGACAGCAAGTCCAACGAGGTCTACCACAGCACCGCGGAGCAGGACGGCACCAAGCACCGGGACGAGGTGCCGGCCACGCCCAAGGACTTCGCCGACCAGGCCCTGAAGTCGGTCGACGACACCACCTCGGTGACGGTCGACGGCACCGCGCAGGTCGCCGGCCGGGACGCCTACCGGCTGGTCATCAAGCCCAAGCACGCCTCCGGCACCACGGTCGGCGTGATCAGCATCGCGGTGGACTCCAGGACCGGGATGCCGCTGAAGTTCACGCTCACCCCGGCGAGCGGGGGCGCCGCCGTGGTGGACGCCGGCTTCACCCAGGTCAGTTTCGCCAGGCCGGCCGCTTCCACGTTCGACTTCACCCCGCCCAAGGGCGCGAAGGTCACCGAGAAGAAGGACGCCGAGGCGGGCGCGCGCTCCGTCCGGCCGGGGGCCCCGCACCGGGACCTCGCCCCGCAGAAGGGGTTCGCCAAGGAGGGCACGAAGGTCCTCGGCAAGGGCTGGAACTCCATCGCGGTCCTCGACTCCGGCGCCAAGGGCGGCATCCCGTCGTCCTCCGGCAAGGGGGACCTGGGCGGCTTCCTCGGCTCGCTCGGCGACCACGTCAGCGGGAAGTTCGGCAAGGGCACGGTCTTCTCCACCCGCCTGGTCAACGCCCTGATCACGGACGACGGCAAGGTCTACGTCGGCACCGTCACCAAGGACGCCCTGGTGAAGGCGGCGAACGCCGGACAGTAGGCACACGAGAGCACGACGGACCGAGGAGCCGAGGGAGCCGATGGACGAGGTGTCCGCCACGCAGCCGGAGCGGGCCGCGCGGGGTGCGGAAGACGGCGTCATCCACACCCGTGCGCTCACCAAGCGCTACCGCGGCGGGCAGCTCGCCGTCGACGGCCTGGACCTGACCGTCCCGGAGGGCAGCGTCTTCGGCTTCCTCGGTCCGAACGGCTCGGGCAAGACCACCACCATCCGCATGCTGATGGGGCTGATCGAACCCACGTCCGGCACGGCACGGGTCCTGGGGCACCCCATGCCCCGCTCCTCGCGCGCCGTGCTGCCGCACGTCGGCGCGCTGATCGAGGGCCCGGCCCTGTACGGCTTCCTGACCGGCCGGGACAACCTGCTGCGCTACGACGCCGCCGACCCGACCGCCGATCCACGCACCCGCGGGGCCCGGGTCTCGGCCGCACTGGACCGGGTGGGACTGACCGCCGCCGCGGGCAAGAAGGCCAGGGCGTACTCGCTGGGCATGAAGCAGCGCCTCGGACTCGCCGCCGCGCTGCTCCAGCCGCGCAGACTGCTCGTCCTGGACGAACCGACCAACGGCCTCGACCCGCAGGGCATGCGGGAGATCCGCTCCCTGGTGCGGGAGCTGGCCTCCGACGGCACGACCGTCTTCCTCTCCTCTCATCTGCTGGACGAGATCGAGCAGGTGTGCACGCACGCGGCCGTCATGGCCCGGGGCAGGCTGGTCACCCAGGGCTCGGTCGCCGAGCTGGCCGCCGGGGCCCGCGGCCGGCTGGTGGTCACCACACCGGACACGACGGAGGCGGCCCGGGTGCTGAAGGAACAGGGAGTCGGCGACGTCGTCGTCACCGACGACCGGGTGACCGGCGAGCCGCCGGAGCGCGATCTCGCCGAGGTGAACGCCGCTCTTGTCACGGCAGGCGTGCGCGTGCGGGGCTTCGGGGTCGAACGCGCCTCGCTGGAGGACGCGTTCGTGGCACTCACGGGGGAGGGGTTCGATGTCGCGGGCTGAGGCGGCGCCGGGGCCGGCGCGGATCGCCGCGGGTTCCCCGAAGCCGCTGTGGACCCTCGGGCTGCTGCGCAGTGAGCTGGTGACCACCTTCCGGCGCTGGCGCACCCTCGCGCTGCTCGGTGTGCTGGCAGCCGTGCCGGTCCTCGTCGGAGTGGCCGTCCGGATCGAGACCGGCGGCGGCTCGTCCGCAGCGGGCGGGGGCGGTGGCGGTCCGGCGTTCATCACACAGATCACCAACAACGGGCTCTTCCTGGTGTTCACCGCGCTGGCGGCCACACTGCCGTTCTTCCTGCCGATGGCCGTGGGCGTGGTCGCGGGCGACGCGATAGCCGGCGAGGCGAACGCGGGCACCCTGCGCTATCTGCTGGTCGCCCCGGCGGGCCGCACCCGCCTGCTGCTCACCAAGTACGCCACGGCGATGGCCTTCTGTCTGGTCGCCACCCTGGTGGTCGCCGTCTTCGCGCTCGCCGTGGGCGCGCTGCTCTTCCCACTGGGCGACCTGACGACCATCTCCGGCACCCGGATCAGCTTCGCCGAGGGGCTGGTCCGGGCGCTGCTGATAGCCCTCGTCGTCGCCGTGTCACTGACCGGGGTCGCCGCCCTCGGTCTGTTCGTCTCCACGCTGACCAACAGCGGCATCGCGGCCATGGCGACGACCGTGGGCCTGCTGATCACGGTGCAGATCCTCGACCAGATACCCCAGCTGCACGCGATCCAGCCGTACCTCTTCTCGCACTACTGGATGTCCTTCGCCGACCTGATGCGCGAGCCGGTCTACTGGGACGACCTGGTGAAGAACCTGGAACTCCAGGCGCTGTACGCGGCGGTGTTCGGCTCGGCGGCCTGGGCGCGCTTCACCGCGAAGGACATCACCGCCTAGCCCGGTCCGAGGTCAGGTCCGGGGCCGGAGCGAGCGAGCGGCCGCGCCGGTGAGACGGGCCAGCGGCTCGGTCTCCCGCGGCGGAGGTCCGCTCAGGTCGCCGAGGCGCCAGCCGGGCACCCACGGGACGCGGTAGACGTCGATGACGGACTCGATCGGCGCCACCCGGTCGGCGAGCTGCCGCGGCAGCCGGCCCGGCGCGTCCGCGACGAGCACCACGGCGTCCAGATCGAGCCCGGCCGGGGCCTCGCCCCTGCGGAACGTCCCGATCGTCCGTGTCACGGCGTCCAGTCCCGCCGCGTGTGTCCGGGCGACGAGCAGCACCGATCGGGGAGCGTCGGGGCCGGGCCAGTTCCGTCCGCAGTCGTGGCCGCCGTAGACGGCCGCGAGCGTGGTCGTACCCGCGCCGCCGTGGGTGGCCACCCAGGAGAACCGCCGGGGTGTGACGAGGGGCAGGTCGTGGGTGCGGGCCACCGGCCCGCGGAGCCAGATCTCCGGTCCGTGCTGCACGCCAGTTCGCATGCCCGTTTCCCTCTCTCGTCATCCCGACGGTCGTGGCGTTCGGAGCGTTACCCCGCTCACACCGGCGCGGTTCCTGGTGCGAGTCTGTGACGTCGCGGTGACATGGGAGCGCAGGCGAGCAGAGAGACTCGACAGTACGCGTACGACCGGATGGCACGCATCCGAGTGAGGGAGCCGATGTCTCGACTGAGCCGCGGGAAGAAGCGGGAACAGAAGCGCGCCGCGCGCTCGGCGGCACCCATGACGACGTCGCCGATCCCCGTGCATGTACCCGTGACACCGGCCGACACCTCCGAGCGCGCGCAGGCCATGGAGGTCTCCGACGGCGGGTCCTGGGCCTCGGTCGGTGGCGTGCGGGTCCGGTCGGCGCCCGGCGAGGAGATCCAGCAGGCCGTGCTCGACCACCTCCAGGGCATCGCACTCGCCACCGGCCGCTCCGTCCTCGCCACGGTCACCGACGAACGCATCGGCTACGTCGTGCCGCTCCAGGTCCACGGCGACGGCTCCAGCACCTTCGCGGCGGAGCCCGTGCGCACCTCCGCACCGGACGAGCCGGCACAGAACGAGCCCGTGCGTAACGAGCACACGAGGGACGAGCACACGAGGAACGAGCACACGAGGAACGAGCAGACGCGGAACGAGCCGATACGGGACAGCGCGACCCACGTGCTCCGGCAGGTGCCGGTCACCCCGACGTTCGCGCTGCGTGCCGTACCGGAGCCGTCGGCCGGCGCGACGCCTGCCGCACCTCCCGTCGCATCCCCCGCGCCCCCTCCGGGTACGGCGGTGGCCCCGATGGGCGAGTTCGGCCCGCCGCCGGTGATGGACGCGGGGCCGCCGGTGATGGACGCCGGGCCGCCGGTGAGGGATGACCCCGATCCGAAGCCCACCCCCGCGCGTGGGTTCGACGCCGTGGCCGAGGCCGTGCTCGGGGACGACCCCAGGGCCGCCAGGACCGCGACCGGAGACGGCGGCACCGGCCTGCTCGCCGAACCCATGGCGCGGGTCGGCGAGGCCGTGAAGGCGGGACGCATCGAGGAGGCGGCGACCCTCGCGGACCGCACCGTCACGGAGGCCTCCGGCACCCTCGGCGCCCAGCACCCCGAGGTGCTGCGCCTGCGCGAACTGTGCGCCTACATCGCCTACTTGGCCGGTGATCCGCTGCGCGCCTTCCGTCTCTCGCTCGAACTGGCCCGCGTCCACCGCGGCACCGGGGACGCGGAGGGCGCCTACGACAACGTCCGGAGCGCGGCCACCGCCTGGCGTGCGATCCGCGACCCGGAGCAGGGCCTCGGACTCGGCCGGGACCTGATCGACCTGTGGACCGCGCTCACCGCCGAGGACGGCCCGGCCGCGGACGACATCGAACAACTGGAGTCCGCCCGTGCCCGCATGGGCCGCCTCACCGAACGGGCCCACAGGCAGGCACCGCCGCCGTCGAACTGACCCCGAAGGCCACGAGCCCTACGCCACGCAGAACTCGTTGCCCTCCGGGTCCGCCATCACCACCCACTCCCCGGCGGGTTCCTTCACCTGGCGCACCTCGCTCGCCCCGAGGGCCTTGAGCCGCTCCACCTCCTCCTCGCGCCGGCCCTCACCCGGGTGGAGGTCGAGGTGGAGCCTGTTCTTGCCGGACTTCGTCTCCGGCACCCGCTGGAACAGCAGCCGCCGTCCCAGCCCGGTGCCGCGCTCGTGGTCGTACGGGTCGTCGGGGTGCCGCACGGCGATCAGGTCCCGGAAGGCCGGGCGGCCGTGGAACTCGACGGTGGCCGCGCCCGGCAGCGCGCCGAGCTCCAGCAGCCGTTCGATGAGGGCGCTGTTGTCCTCGACCTCGTAGTGCAGCGCCCCGGCCCAGAAGTCGGCCTGTGCGTGGGGGTCGGAACAGTCGATGACGAGCTTCCAGTGCACGGGGGCGGGCGCGCGGTCGGCGGACGCCCCGGTCTCGGTCTGAGTCATGCCGTCACTTATACGGCGTCAGGCCTCCACCACGCCCGGGTTCAGCTGCGAAGCCTCGCCCGCGCCGGATCCCGGCACGGGGTCCGGCGACGGAACGTGCCCCTGTGACGGAACGTGCCCCTGTGACGGAACGTGCGCCTGTGACGGGACCTGTGCCTGTGCGGGGACAGGAGCCTGCGACGGACCCTGCGCCCCTGCCGCCGAGTGGACCTGGGGCTCCGTCACCGGCCGGGCGGCGGTGAGTCCGGCGCGGATCTGGGCGGCCCGGCGGGCCGAGCGCAGCCCGTCCCAGGTCAGCATGGACAGCGCCAGCCACACCAGGGCGAACCCGGCCCAGCGTTCGGCCGGCATGGACTCGTGGAAGTAGACGACGCCGAGCAGGAACTGGAAGACCGGCGCGAGGTACTGCAGCAGCCCCAGTGTGGACAGCGGCACCCGGATCGCGGCGGCGCCGAAGCAGACCAGCGGCAGCGCGGTGACGACGCCGGTGGAGGCGAGCAGGGCCGCGTGCCCGGCGCCCTCGCCCGAGAAGGTCGAGTCGCCCTGCGCGCCGAGCCACAGCAGATAGCCGAGCGCGGGCAGGAACTGGACCGCGGTCTCGGCGGCCAGCGACTCGATGCCGCCGAGGTTGACCTTCTTCTTCACCAGTCCGTAGGTGGCGAAGGAGAAGGCCAGGCAGAGGGAGATCCAGGGCGGGCGGCCGTAGCCGATGGTGAGCACCAGCACGGAGGCGGCGCCGGTGCCGACCGCCGCCCACTGCACGGGACGCAGCCGTTCCTTGAGGATCAGCACACCCATCGCGATGGTGACCAGCGGGTTGATGAAGTACCCGAGGGAGGCCTCCACGACGTGTCCGCTGTTCACGGCCCATATGTAGACGCCCCAGTTGACGGTGATCACCGCGGCGGCGACCACGATCAGAGCGAGCCTGCGCGGCTGCCGGAGCAGTTCCCCGGCCCAGGCCCAGCGCCGTGTGAAGAGCAGCGCCACGAGGACGAAGGCGAGGGACCACACCATCCGGTGGGCGAGGATCTCCATCGCCCCGGCGGGCTTGAGCAGGGGCCAGAAGAGGGGGACGAGCCCCCACATCCCGTAGGCCGCGAAGCCGTTCAGCAGTCCTGTGCGCCGCTCGCCGTGCGACTTCTCGGTCACGTGCCCTCCCTCTTGTTCGGCCTGGCCGGATCCTGGTGCAGCAAGCAAGAAGGTAGCGCCGAGCACCCCCGCCTGTCATGTCCGTATCGGCATACGGTCATGACAGGCGGGGGTGGGGAGGCGTACGGGGTCTCAGCCCTCGAGTGCGGCGGCGATCGACTGGGCGAGCGGGGTGGTCGGGCGGCCGGTCAGCCGGGACAGATCCCCGGAGTCGACCACCAGTTCGCCCTTCTCGATGGACGCGTCCACGCCCGCCAGGATCGCGGCGAGCGGCCCGGGGAGCCCGGCGCCCGCCAGAATGCCCTGGTACTCCTCGACCGAGACCGGCCGGTAGCCGATCTCCTTGCCGGTCTGCCGGCTGACTTCGGCGGCGAACTCGGCGAAGCCCCACGCCTGGTCCCCGCCCAGCTCGTACGTCCGGTTCTCGTGACCCTCGCCGGTGAGCACCGCGACGGCGGCGGCCGCGTAGTCGGCGCGCGAGGCGGAGGAGATCCGGCCCTCGCCCGCGGCCTGCACGACGGCACCGTGCTCCAGGACGGGGGCGAGCTGCTCGGTGTAGTTCTCGTGGTACCAGCCGTTGCGCAGCAGCGTGTAGGGCAGTCCGGAGGCGAGCAGCGCCTCCTCGGTGCCCCGGTGGTCGTCGGCGAGGGCGGCCGACAGGCTCCCGGGGGCGCTGGTGTAGGCGAGCAGCGCGACACCGGCCGCCTCGGCCGCGTCGATGACGACCCGGTGCTGCCGTACCCGCCCCTTGTCGAACTCGTTGCCGGAGATGAGCAGCACCCTGTCGCCGGCCGCGAACAGGCCGTCGAAGGTCTCGGGCGCGTTGTAGTCGGCGACGGCGATCCGCACGCCGCGCCCGGCGAGGTCGGCGGCCTTCTCCGGGGTGCGGACGACGGCGGTGATCCGCTCGGCCGGAACCTTCTCCAGCAGCTGCTCCACGACGAGGCGGCCGAGGTGTCCGGTGGCTCCGGTGACGACGATGCTCATGGGGGGTCTCCGTAAGGCGTGGGGTGTGTATGGCACCGACCTTATGGGAGGCGCTAACCATCGGAAAGTACCCACTTTGAAGTAAGGTACTGGCATGGCAGTAAGTGACAAGCGGCTCGCGGACGCCGAGGCGCTGTGCCCCCACCGTCTGGTCCTGGAGCACGTCACCAGCCGCTGGGGCGTGCTGGTGCTGATCCAGCTCCTGGACCGGCCGTACCGTTTCAGCGAACTGCGGCGGGCGATCGGCAGCGTCGGCGGGCGGGGCGTCAGCGAGAAGATGCTCACGCAGACCCTCCAGACCCTGGAGCGCGACGGCCTCGTCCACCGGGACGCCAAGCCCGTCATCCCGCCACGCGTCGACTACTCCCTGACCGGACTGGGCCGCGAGGCGGCGGAGCAGGTGCGGGCTCTCGCTCAGTGGACCGACGACCGCATGGGCGAGGTGGAGAAGGCTCGCCGGGCATACGACGAGGCCCGGGACGCGCGGTCCCGGGCCTCGTGAGCGAACTGACGACAAGCGAAGACAAGCGGACGACAAAGGGACGACGGGCGGACTCGGACTCAGCCGACGACGGTCCAGGTGTCGCCGCCGGCCAGGAGGGCGGCCAGGTCGCCCTTGCCGCGCTGTTCGATCGCGGTGTCGAGCTGGTCGGTCATGAGGGTGTCGTAGACGGGTCGTTCGATGCTGCGGAAGACGCCGATCGGTGTGTGGTGGAGGGTGTCGGGGTCGGCCAGCCGCGACAGGGCGAACGCCGTCGTGGGGGAGGCGGAGTGGGCGTCGTGGACCAGGATGTCGCCCTCGTTCTCCGGCGTCACCGTGACCACCTTCAGGTCGCCGGTGGCCGCGTCCCGCACCACACCCCGGGAGCCGTCGGTGCCGAAGCGGATCGGCTGCCCGTGTTCCAGGCGGATGAGGGCTTCTTCGGCCTGCTGCCGGTCCTTGAGGGCGTCGAAGGCGCCGTCGTTGAAGATGTTGCAGTTCTGGTAGATCTCGATCAGGGCTGTGCCGGGGTGGGCGGCCGCCTGGCGCAGCACCTCGGTCAGGTGTTTGCGGTCGGAGTCGATTGTGCGGGCCACGAAGGAGGCCTCCGCGCCGATCGCCAGCGACACCGGGTTGAAGGGGGCGTCCAGCGAGCCCATCGGCGTCGACTTGGTGATTTTGCCGAGTTCGGAGGTGGGGGAGTACTGGCCCTTGGTGAGGCCGTAGATCCGGTTGTTGAACAGGAGGATCTTGAGGTTGACGTTGCGGCGCAGGGCGTGGATGAGGTGGTTGCCGCCGATGGACAGGGCGTCGCCGTCACCG